>CAXTVB010000019.1:0-17908 GCA_964247555.1 uncultured Sphingomonas sp.
GCGGTGCGCAGCGTGCCGGGCACCGAAGTCACCGCGATCGATTTCGGCGCGGGCGGCGCGCTCCGCGTCGCGCTGGCGACCGATCGCGAGGCCGCGGTGCTGGACGTCAAGCGCGCGATCGAGGCGCTGGGCTACAAGGTCGATGCGGGCGTGTTCCAGTCCGCGGCGGGCCGGGTGTCGGGCGAGATGACGGTGAGCGCGCCATGAGACCGCTGATGGCTTGGTTCGACGGTCGATCGCTTCGCGAAAAACGCCTGCTGCTGGTCGCGGCCGCGCTGGCGGTCCTCGCGTTGCTCTGGGGAGCGGTGGTGCGGCCTGTCGGCGATGCACTGTCGAGCGAGCGCGAACGCTATGCCGATGCGGTCCAGCGACTGGGTTCGACCGAGGCGCGGGTGGACGCGGTCGCGGATATCGCGCGCCGCCGTTCGGCGCCCGGCGGGCCGATCGCGGATACGGTGCGCGCCGCGGCGACGCAGGCCGGCTTCTCGCTGGCCAGCCTCGATCCCGTCGGCCCCGATGCCGTCAAGGTCGGGATCCAGTCCGCGCGCCCCGCCGCGCTGGCGGCGTGGCTGGCGCAGCTGGAGGCAGCGGGCATCCTCGTCGGATCGGCCTCGCTGACCAACAATGGCGACCGGACGCTCGGCGTGACGCTGACCTTGCGGGCGCGGGGGACCTGATGCGCATTCGGCTCGCCACCCGACCCGCCGCTTTGTTCGGCGCGATGCTCGTCGTCATGTTGCTCCTGCTGCTGCCGATGCGCGCCGCGCTCGGGTGGATCGGCGCGGGCGACGACGGGCTCGTCGCACGGACCGCAAGCGGCAGCGTGTGGGACGGACGGCTGACCGATGTCCGGTTCGGCGGGTTGGTGCTCGGTGATCTCGACGCCGCGGTCTCGCCCTTGGCATTGCTGCTCGGCCGCGCGCGGATCGCGGTCGACGGACGCGACCCGGCGCGGTCGATCCACGGTGCGGCCAGTCTCAGCCGCCACGGCGTGGCGGTCGACGCGATGACCGCGCATGTCCCGACCGGGTCGCTGTTCGCGCCGGTGCCGGTCAGCGCCATCGATCTCGATACGGTCAGCGTCCGGTTCCGCGACGGCCAATGCGAAAGCGCCGACGGCCGCGTCACCGCGACGCTGGCGAGCGGTGGAATCGCCGGCATCGTGCTGCCTGCGACATTGTCCGGCCCGGCGCGCTGCGACGGTGCGACCCTCGTCGTTCCGCTGGTCAGCCAGGCGGGGACGGAGGGGATCACGATCCGTATCACCGGCTCCGGCGGCTATCATGCAGACCTGTCGCTGCGTCCCGGCGACCCCGCCGCGGTCGCGCGGCTGACCGGGGCAGGCTTTACCGAACAGGGCGGTGCGTATCGGCTTTCCATCGACGGCCGCTTCCGCCAGTCCTAGGGTCCAAACCCGATCATCGGCCTGATCGGGTTCGGACCCCGACGGTACGACCTTGACGCCGCCGCCACGCGACCGCTAGGGGCGCAAGCTTCGCGGCGATCGTAGTTCAATTGGTTAGAGCGTCGGCTTGTGATGCCGGATGTTGCGGGTTCAAGTCCCGTCGGTCGCCCCATTTTTTCCCAGAGATTGATTATGACCAGCGGTTGGGGCTTCCCCGATTTCGACGATCACGAGGGCGTGCACCTCTTCACGGATCCCGCGTCGGGACTTCGCGCGGTGATCGCGATCCATTCGACAGCGCTCGGGCCGGCAGCGGGCGGCGCGCGTTTCTGGCACTATGCCGACAGCGACGGTGCGATCACGGACGCGCTGCGCCTGTCGCGCGGGATGAGCTTCAAGAACGCGATGGCCGGTCTGCCGCTGGGCGGCGGCAAGGGAGTCGTGCTGGCCGATGCGCCGGGCGCGACGATCAGCGACGCGCAGTTGCAGGCGTTCGGCCGGTCGGTCGAATCGCTCGGCGGGCGGTACGTGACGGCCGAGGATGTCGGCATGTCCGAAGCGCGGATGAAGGTCATCGCCAGCCAGACGCGCTACGTCTCCGGCCTGCCGGTCGAAAGCGGTGCGGCGGGCGGCGATCCCGGGCCCTATACCGCGCACGGCGTGTATCTGGGCGTCAAGGCGGCTGCGGCGCGCGGGCTGGGCGCGACCGACATGAAGGGCATCCGGGTCGCGGTCCAGGGCGTCGGCTCCGTCGGCGGCGGACTGGCACGGCTGCTGGCGAAGGACGGCGCGGTCCTGACGCTTGCGGATGTCGACGAAGGCCGTGCGCAGGCCCTGGCGGGCGAACTGGGCGCGACCGCGGTCGCGGCGGAGGCGATCCTGTCGGCGGACGTCGATCTGGTCAGCCCCAATGCACTGGGCGCGATCCTGACCGAAGGCAGCATCGCCGCGCTGAAGGCGACGGTGATCGCGGGCGGCGCGAACAACCAGATCGCGACGCCGGGGGACGGTGACCGGCTGCACGAGCGCGGGGTCCTGTATGCGCCCGATTACGTCATCAACGCGGGCGGCATCATCAATGTCGGCCTGGAATATCTCGGCCAGGGCGACGAGGCCGAGGTGATGGCGCGGATCGCGCGGATCCCGGACCGCCTGGGCGAGGTGTGGGACGAGAGCGCGCGGACCGGCACGCCAGCCGCGCATGTCGCCGATGCGATCGCGCGGCGGCTGATCGGGCGCTGACCGCCCGCGTCGCGGTTGCGTGCCCTCCGTACCCGTCCTATCTCGGATGCGATGACCGGTACGGGAGACGCGCGACACCATGACCACCTTTGACGACCGCGAGCGCGGCTTCGAGGCCAAGTTCGTCCATGACGAGGAAATGGCGTTCCGGATCGTCGCGCGCCGCAACCGCCTGCTCGGGCAATGGGCGGCCGATCACATGAAGCTGACCCCCGAAGAGGCCGATGCCTATTCGCGCTCCGTCGTGCATGCCGAATTCGAGGAAGCGGGCGACGAGGATGTCGTTCGCAAGCTCGTCGGCGATCTGTCCGCAGCCGGGGTCGAGATCGACGACGCGCAAGTGCGCCAGGCGCTGGCCGACAAGTCGGTCGAGGCACGCCGCCAATTGATGGAATTGAAATAACATGCCGATGGCCGCCGACGACATCGCCGCGATGATCCGCGCGGGCATTCCGGACGCGGAGGTCGAGATCACCGATCTCGCCGGCGACGGCGATCATTATGCCGCCCGCGTCGTCGCACCCGGCTTTGCCGGCCTTAGCCGCGTGAAGCAGCACCAGGCGGTCTATGCCGCGCTCGGCGACCGCATGGGCGGCGCGCTCCACGCGCTGCAACTGACCACCGCATCTTCCTGAGGATTACCGCCATGTCCGACCAGACCACCGACGACACGCTCGCCCGCATCGATACGCTGGTGAAGGCCAGCCCCGTGGTGCTGTTCATGAAGGGCAGCCCGCTGTTCCCGCAATGCGGGTTCTCCAGTCGGGCGGTCGCGATCCTGAACCATCTCGAGGTGGAATTCGAGAGCGTCGACGTCCTTCAGGATCAGGCGATCCGGCAGGGCATCAAGGGCTATTCGGACTGGCCGACGATCCCGCAGCTCTACGCCAACGGCGAATTCGTCGGTGGGTCCGACATCATGATGGAAATGTACGAGAGCGGCGAACTGGCGGATGCGCTGGGCAAGAAAGCCTAAACGCGCCCGGCTTGTGACCGGGTGCGGGCGGGCGACGCGAGATCGGTAGCAGCGTCGGCCCGCCCTGCTGAAGCGCGTTCGCGCTCGGCTGATATACATGTAGCAGCGTCCGTGCCAGCGTTCGAGAATCGGCGATTTTCGCGGCATCCGATCGTTAACGACAGCGCGTGCGATGTAACCGCTGTAAAGATGTTCGACAGGGTCGAACCGGACGGTGCGCCCGCCGCTCGAACGGCGACCTTCGTCACCCCGGGCTTGACCCGGGGTCCCGCTTCTCCCCGTCCGCCGAAGAAGCGGGGCCCCGGCTCAAGGCCGGGGTGACGGGGTGCTGCATATCCCCAACTTGCCACCCTATTGACTACACCCGTAATCAATGAGATTACACATGTAGTCGATAGAGGAATCGCGCATGACCGAGCCGCTCCCCGAACGCATCAGCGATGCCGAACATGCGGTGATGGAGGTGCTGTGGGACGCATCTCCGCTGACCGCGCAGGATATCGTCGAGCGGATCGATCCCCAACGCAGCTGGAGCGCGAACACGGTCAAGACGCTGATCGGCCGGCTCCTCGCCAAGGCGGTCATCGCGCACGAGGCGGACGGGCGGCGGTATCTCTACCGGCCGCTGGTGGCGCGTGACGATTATGTCGATCGCGAATCCCGCCGCCTCATGGATCGACTCTTCGGCGGTAGACTGACGCCGCTCGTCGCGCATCTCGCGGAACGCGACCAACTGAGCAGCGACGACATCGCCCAGATCGAGGCGATCCTGGCGGAGTTGAAGGCGTGACCGGCGGCGATTTCATCGGCTGGACGATCCAGTCGCTCCTCGCGTCCGCCCTGCTGATGCTGGCCATCCTTCTGTTGCGCGCGCAGGTGCGCCGGGTGGCCGGAGTGCAGGTCGCGTACGCGCTGTGGGCGCTCCCCGTGCTGCGGCTCGTCCTGCCGCCGTTGCCGCACTGGCCCGCGGCGATCGTGGCGCCCGTCTCGCAGGCGGGGCAGGCGATCGTCATACTGGTCGCGCCGGCCACGGCGCCGACGCTGGCCGCGGCGCCCCATGCGACGTTTCCGACGGCTCTGTTGGTACTCGGCCTGTGGGCCGTGGGCGCGCTGGCGTTCCTGGGCTGGCATGTGGCGAACCATCGCCACTTTTGCCGGCAGATCGTCGCGGGCGCGACGTCGGTCGACTATGTCGACGGCATCCGCATCATAGAGAGCGCCACCGCGCCTGGGCCGATCGCGTTCGGCATCGTCGATCGCTACGTCGCCTTCCCGATCGATATCGCCGACCGCTACGATGCCGACGAACGCGCGCTCGCGCTGGCGCACGAGCTTGGCCATCACGCCCGCGGCGACCTGATCGCGAACTGGATCGCACTCGTCGTGCTGGCGATCCACTGGTTCGACCCCATCGCCTGGCGCGCCTTCCGGGCGTTCCGCGCGGACCAGGAACTGGCGAACGACGCCCGCGTCCTCGCCGGTCGTTCCGCCGCCGATCGCCACATCTATGCCTGCGCCATCGTGAAGGCCGCGCATGGCGGCGCCGTGTCCGCCGCGTGCCACCTGCACACCATCACCGACCTGAAAGGGAGATTGAAGATGCTGACCACGACCCCCGCCTCGCGCCGCCGCTTCGCCCTGGGCGCCACCACGGTCGGCGCGATCGTCATCGCGGGGCTTGGGCTGACCGCATCGGGCAGCAGCGCGGCGGCGATCAGCGCCGGTATGCAGGAGGCGGTCGCGCCTGCCGCGCCGCCGGTGCCGCCAGTTCCCGCCATTCCCGCGCCGCGGACGATCGAAACGACGAACTCGATGGTCAACCATACGAGGAACGCGTTCATCAATCGCAGCAACGGTAACGAAGTGAGCAACGTCACCGTCACCGAGAACGGCAAGACCATGGTTTACAGTTCCGCCGGTGTCGATGCGCATATCGCGGATGGTGACCGGATTGCGATCTTGCCGCCCGCTCCCGGCGGTACCCGCATGATCGTCAAATCGGACTCCGATCCCAACATGCGCGTCGAGTTGCAGAACATTCCCGCGATCAGCAGCGCGACATGCGGCATCGGGACGGGGCGACCGATCTCGATGGTGATCGACAGCGGCAAGGGGGCCAAGCGCAAGATCGTCGTGTGCACCGATCGCATCGAGAAGGTGACGGTCGATGCGATGGTGACCGCGCGCAATAGCAAGGCGACGGAGCGCGACGCCTATATCCAAGGGCTCGCCGGACTCATCCAGGCGCGTGCCACGGTAGTGGCGGACACCAGCATGTCCGACGCCGACCGCGCCCGGTCGCTGAACGGGATCGATCAGTCGATCGCAGAGATGAAGGGGCAGCTGTCGGGGATAAATTGATCCATTGCTCCCCCAAAATGCGGGAGTTCAGGAACCACGAGCGATATCGCGCGTAACCCTGGGCTCCCGCGTTCGCGGGAGAACGACGTGCGGCTAGCCAAGCGCCCTTGTCATCGTCGATGTCACCCGCCATTCCCACATGATGACCGAGCCCACCGGACAACCGATCGCGCTCGAACCGCTCGTCACGCGCGTCCTCGCACCCAATCCTTCACCCTACACCTTCACCGGTACGCAGACGCATATCGTCGGGACGACCGACCTTGCGGTAATAGACCCCGGACCCGACGACCCCGTGCACCTCGCCGCGCTGACCGCGGTGATCGCGGGGCGTCCGGTGCGGGCGATCGTCATCACCCATCATCACCGCGATCACAGCCCCTCCAGCCGTCCGCTCGCCGCCGCGACGGGTGCGTCGATCGTCGGCGCCGCGCCGTTCGCGCTGCACGACGAAGGTACGCGGGCCGACGCGGCGTTCGACGCGGACTATGCGCCCGACCGCGTGCTGGAGGACGGACAGGGGATTGCGGGCGACGGCTGGACGCTCACCGCGCTCGCGACGCCGGGCCATACCTCGAACCATCTCGCCTTCGCGCTGTCCGAAACGAACGCGCTGTTCACCGGCGATCACGTCATGGGCTGGTCCACCACCGTCGTATCGCCCCCCGATGGCGACATGGCAGCCTATATGGCGAGCCTGGAGCGGCTGATGGCTCGGGACGACCGGGTCTATTACCCCGGACACGGGGACGAGATCGACCGTCCGCAGCGGCTCGTGCGCGGGCTGCTCGGCCATCGGCGGCAGCGCGAGGGACAGATCTTGCGGCTGCTGCGCGAAGCGCCCGCGGCCATCCCCGCGCTGGTCGCGCGCATGTATGTCGGGCTGGACGCGCGGCTGCTGCCCGGCGCGGAACGATCGGTGCTGGCGCATCTGTACGACCTGCGGGCCCGGGGCTCGGTTTTCGAGGAGGGCGACCTTTGGCGGATCCGGTAATCGTGCCGCGTGCACCCTCGCGCGTCGGGCCGTTCCTTGCCAAGGCGGCGGGGGTGGTGACGCTGCTGGTGCTCGCCGCGCTGCTCGTCCTCTGGGGGATCCAGCGCTACGTCAGCAGTCGGCTGATGCCCGACCCGACGACGATCGCCAGCGCGTCGCTCGCGGGATTGCGCGAACAGAACCGGCTGTCCGCCTTCGCCGCGCGGTTCGTGGCGGTGACGACGTCGCGGCAATCGCAGCTCGGGCTTTCGACGGAGAAGACGCTCATCATGCCCGGCCTCGTCCGCTACGAGGTCGATCTGGCCAAACTCGGGCAGCGCGATGTCGCCTGGGACGCGGCAAGCAGGACGCTTTCCGTCCGCCTTCCCGCGGTCGAGATCGACGGGCCGCAGGTCGATCTGACGGCGATCCGCGAATATGCGTCGGGCGGGCTGCTGGCGACCTTCACCGATGCCGACAAGCGCCTCGACGAGGCCAATCGCCGCGCCGGGCAGGCGGAGCTGGTTCAACAGGCCCGCGCCGCGCCGATGATGGCGCTGGCGCGGGATGCGACCGCGCGCGCCGTCGAACGCAGCTTCGCGATGCCGCTGCGCGCCGCGGGGATCGATGCGAATGTGAAGGTGCGGTTTGCGGACCAGCCGATGGCGAACGACGAGCGTTGGGATACGACGCGGTCCGTCAGCGAGGTGTTGGGAAAGTAGCCGACTTCGTCGCCCTCACCCTTCGCCGCCTTCGGCGTCTTTTCCCTCTCCCAGCGGGAGAGGGAAGGAGCGGCGAAGCCGCAGGAGGGTGAGGGCGACCCGCAGACCGTTGCGCCGGCCTGTTAGCCACGCCACATGAGCGCCAACCACCGCAAGGATGCCCAGAATGACCGCGATGACCGCCCCGCTATCCGGGCTCGACCTGCGCGCCGAGATCGATCGGCTGCGCAAGGACCGCAACGCCGTCATCCTCGCGCATTATTATCAAAAGCCCGAAATCCAAGACATTGCGGACTTCGTCGGCGACAGCCTGGACCTCAGCCGCAAGGCGCAGGCGACGGATGCGGACGTCATCGCGTTCTGCGGCGTGCGCTTCATGGCGGAGACCGCGAAGATCCTGAGCCCGCAGAAGATCGTCGTCCTGCCCGACATGGACGCCGGGTGCAGCCTGGAGGACAGCTGCCCGCCCGACCAGTTCGCCGCCTTCCGCGCGCAGCATCCCGATCACATCGCGCTGACGTACATAAACTGTTCGGCGGCGGTGAAGGCGTTGAGCGATGTCATCGTGACGTCGTCGTCTGCGGAGACGATCCTGGCGAAGCTCCCCGCGGATCAGAAGATCATCTTCGGACCCGACAAGAATTTGGGCGGCTATCTCGCGCGCAAGACGGGTCGCGACATGCTGCTATGGCCGGGCGTTTGCATCGTGCACGAGGCGTTCAGCGAGACCGAGTTGCTGAAACTGCAGCTCCGCCACCCGGGCGCGCCGATCGCGGCGCATCCCGAATGCCCCGCGGTGATCCTGGACCATGCCGATTATGTCGGATCGACCCGCGGCATCCTGGAATTCGCGCAGAGCTTCCCCGGCAACACGCTGATCGTGGCGACCGAACCGCACATCATCCATCAGATGGAAAAGGCGCTGCCGAACAAGACGTTCATCGGCGCACCGGGGGCGGACGGGAACTGCAACTGCAATATCTGTCCGTACATGGCGCTGAACACGATGGAGAAGCTGTACGTGGCGCTCCGCGATCTCGAACCGCGCATCGAGATCGAGGAGGGATTGCGGCTGAAGGCGAAGAAGAGCCTCGACGCGATGCTGTCGATGGCGAACGATAGCGTCGGGCAGGGCGATCTGGGTCCCGCGCGCGTGACGGGCGACTGACATGGCGTTCGTGCTGGACGGCTTCGATCTCGCCGCTTTCGTTGCCGCGACGCTGGCCGAGGATATGGGCGATGGCGGCGACATCACGTCGGCCGCGGTCATCCCCGCCGATGCGCGCTTCCGGGGGGTAATGGCAAGCCGTGATGCGATCACCGTCGCGGGGCTGGGGATCGCGGGGGCGTTCTTTCGCGCGCTCGATCCCGACGTAACGATCGAACCGCTGGTCGAGGACGGCGCTAGCGTCTCCGCGGGGGGTGTCCTGATGCGACTGGAAGGCAGCGCGCGGGCGATGCTGACCGCCGAGCGATCGGCGCTCAATACCGTCCAGCATTTGTCGGGCATCGCGACGCTGACGCGTGCCTATGTCGATCGTATCCTGGGGACCGGGGCGATCCTGCTCGACACGCGCAAGACGATTCCGGGCCTGCGCCGGCTGGAGAAATACGCGACGCGGATGGGCGGCGCGCAGAACCACCGCATGGGGCTGTGGGACGCGGCTATGATCAAGGACAATCACGTCGCAGTGGCCGGGGATGTCGGGGAAGCGGTGGCGCGCGCGAAGGCGGCGGGCATCGCGCGGATCATCGTCGAGGTCGACCGTGTCGACCAGATCGAACCGGCGCTGGCGGCGGGGGCGACGCACCTGCTGCTCGACAATATGGCGCCCCCGATGCTTCGGGGTGCGGTGACGCTGGTCGGCCGCCGCGTGCCGACGGAGGCGTCCGGCGGGGTCACGCTGGAGACGATCCGCGACATCGCGGCGACGGGCGTGACCTATGTCTCCGTCGGGCGACTGACCCAGTCCGCCCCGGCGGCGGATATCGGGCTCGATTTTTCGTTGCTCTGATCCCGCTTGGCGATCCGCCGTTCCAGCGATAGCTTGGCTTAAAACCAAGGGGAGTTTGATGGTCAGGCCGCAGTCGATCGTTCGGTACGAACGTTTTTACCTATCCTCGTTCCTTTTGGGTTTGATCGCGTCTGCGGTCACTTGGTCGACGCGTGCGGCAGCGCTGGCGATGAACCCGTTGCTGGCGGGAAAGACCTGGATCCTCTGGGGAACGCTGGTCCTGGGCATCGCCATATCGCTGCTGCTCTGGCACTTCACCGCGCGGGTGCCCAGCATCGTGGCGAAATGGATCGTGACGGTGTTCGCCGCCTTCGCCGCGATCGGGATCGTCTTCTCGCTGTTCCAGCTGGGTACGGGACGTACGGCCTTCGACGCTCCCGTATTGCTGATGCTGGCGGTGAACATCCTCTACATCGTCGCGGCGACGCTGCTGTTCCGGCCGGAGTCCGCGCAGTGGTTCGGTGAGATACCCGTCGGCGAGGAGCCGTTCGCATGAGGATGGTGGCGCGCGCCGCCGCGCTGCTGGCGCTTGCATGGCCGGTTGCCGGTTGGGCGCAGGTCAGCGATTGTACGCCCCCCGCAGGCCCGCAGAACGTGCATCCCGAATTGCCGTCCGCCGATCAGCCCGCGCGCTCGATGCCGATCGGCGGCTACACGCTGGCCATCACCTGGACGCCGCGTTTCTGTCGCGAATCGGGCGATAAGCCGAGTGCGCGGTTCGAATGCGGTGCCACCGCGGGCGGCCGGTTCGGGTTCGTCCTGCATGGTCTGTGGCCGGACGGGATCGGCACGAGCTGGCCGCAATATTGCACCACGACACCGTTGTTGCCGCCGCGCGTCATCCGCGGTGCGATCTGCACGACGCCCTCCGCGCAGTTGCTCCAGCACGAATGGGCAAAGCATGGGACCTGCATGGCCGGCTACGATCCCGCGCGGTATTTCCGCCTGTCGACCGGGCTGTATGCCAAGCTCCGCTTTCCCGATATGGTGGCGCTGGCGACGGCGCCGCTGAACGCCGCGGCGTTGGCGCAGGCCATGGCGAAGGCGAACCCGGGGCTGCGCGCCGATGGCATGCGGATCACGACCGACCGCCAGGGTTGGCTCGACGAAATCTGGATCTGCCTCGACAAGGCCTTCGCTTATGCCCGCTGCCCCGCCGGGCAGGGCGGCGTATCGCCGACGACGACGATCAAGGTCGACCCGGCGCGTTAACCCTGGATGGTCACGCTCGCCGGAAAGTGACGGTCGAGATGCCGGTGGATGATCTTCAGATTGCGGCTGTTCGAGCGAAAGAAGAAATCGGGCACGGCGCCGATCAGCGGAATCATGCCCAGGACCCAGTCGATCCCGACATTGCCGAGCATCCGCCCCATTTGCAGCTTCGACATGCCGATGTTGCGCGCTTCCCAGACCATCCATGCGCCAAGGGCAGCGGCGATGCTGCTGCCGGCGAAGGGAAGGGCGTCCAGGATGACGTCGAGGCCGATGCGGCGGTTGATGCCGGGGATGACGAACAACCCTTCGAGCAGATGCTCCATCGCCTCGACCCGGCGGCGTACGGACACCGGATCGCGCCCGATCGGCAACCGGTCGCGAATCGTCTGGCCCATGCGCGTCGTACCGTCGGTCATGGTGCGTAAATGGTATCGGGACGGAGCCGGTTCAACGGGTGCCAGGCGCGGGCATTGGGCTGCCACTGGCGCAGCCGGATCGCCACCAGCGACCAGCGCAGCGGCCGCGCGATCGGGATGAATGCCACGTCCTGCGCAAGCGCGATGTCGGCTGCGGCCAGGCGGCGGCTGCGCTCCTCCAGCGTGGGCGCATCTCGCGCCGCCAGGATCGTCGCCAGCGCGGTCTCGCCGCAGGGCGCGCAGGCGGTCCCGAAATACCAGCGTGCGCTGTCATAAGGCGCGACCCGGTCGATCAGGCGCAGATCGGCGTCGGCGGTCGCGGCGACCCTTGCCGGCGTGATGCCGATGGCCAGCAACGATGCCGCGATCTGACCGTAGAGCAAGGTCGCGCCGGGCCCTTCGGGCAGCGCGATGCGCAACACGGGCCGGACCGGCCAAAGGCTGACGCGCGCTTTGGCCCCGGCGACCCGATCGGCGGACGCCACCTGTGCCCAGGCCGGTACGACCGGCGGTGCGGCGGAGTCGAGCGTGTCAGGCAGGATCTGACCCGTGGAGGCCCAGTTGGCGCGGACGGCCGCGGTCGCTGCGGCACGATCAATCCCCTGCGCGACCGCCGCCCGGTTCACCGGATCGGCCAGGAAACCATCGCGATTGGCGATCGCCAACCCGAACAGCCCGGCGGCGGGATCGACCTGAACGTTGGTCGGCGCGATCGACGCCTGCTGTACGATCGGCCAGTCGACGAAGGTCCCCCCCGCGACCAGGTCCGAATCATGGTTGGCGAACCGGACGACGGCGCGCGCGGCGCGTTCGCCGATCAGCCGGACATCCGCCTCGGGCGCGGGCTTGTGCTGGTCGTCGGGATCGGCGCGCGCGGGATCGACCGCGGGGCGCAGCAATGGACTACGTCCGCCCGATACGATCCGGAACGGGCCGCTGCCGCCCGGCGGATCGGTGCGGACGAGCGCCAGTTCGGGCTGCGCAAAGAGCTTCAGCAGGTCGGGGCGCGGCCGTTTGAGCCGGATCTCGATCACCTGCGGCGTCATCACGACGATATCGTCGATCGCGGTCAGGAAGGGCGCTAGGGGGTTGCGTGAACCGGGTGCGATCTGCCGTTTCAGGATGGCGACGACCTGTTCGGCGGTCACTCGGTCGCCATCCTGCCATTCGGCGTCCCGCAGCCGGAAGATGAACGTCAGGCCGCCGTCGATCACGATCCAGCGTTCGGCCAGCCCCTGCTCGATCTGACCGGCCGCATCGAACCGCACGAGACCCTGGGCCAGCGAATCGACCATCAGTCGCTGGGCGATATCGGGTCGGCCGCGGGTCGTATCGACCAGTGCGGGCGATCCGCCGATCGCGCTGACGACCACCGGACCCGTATCGGGGCGGTGATCGCACGCCGTCAGCGCGATCGCCAGCAGGGTGGTGCGGACGGCGGGACTTGAACCCGCACTCCGAAGGAAACCGATTTTAAGTCGGCAGCGTCTACCGATTTCGCCACGTCCGCGCACCGCGACAGGAGAAGCGCAGTGGCGCGCGACCGTCAAGGCGCGCGATGTGCCTCATACGTTCAGACGGACGCGCATTTCCTTGCCGGGCTTGAAATAGGGCACGCGCTTCGCATCGACCGACACGGTCTCGCCGGTCCGCGGGTTGCGTCCGGTGCGCGCGTCGCGGGAGCGCGTCGAGAAGGCACCGAAGCCGCGCAGTTCCACGCGCCCGTCCGCCGCGAGCCGTTCGATGATCCCGTCGAAGACGGTCGTCACGATCGCCTCGACGTCGCGCAGTGCGAGTGACGGGTTGGCGTCGAGAATATTTTGCACGAGTTCGGAACGGATCATCGTCGGCTATCCCAATATTCGTCCCCACACTTGCTAGCGGATTGATACAGGTCAATCCTAAAATACAGTGGAAACAGGACGCTAGCGTCGCAAGCCAAGACAAAACCGCTCGAAATGCAAAACGGCCGGGTCGTGTGGAACACAACCCGGCCGCTTGCGGCAATCGATCGACGATCGATCAGTCCTTGTTGGCCTCGCCGCGCGCCTTGAGTGCTTCGCCGAGGATGTTGCCGAGCGTCGCGCCCGAGTCGGACGAGCCGTACTGCGCCACGGCCTGCTTCTCTTCGGAGATCTGCATCGCCTTGATCGAGAAGGTCGGCTTCTTGGACCGGTCGAAGCCGGTGACCATCGCGTCGAACTTCTGCCCGACCTGGAACCGCTCCGGACGCTGCTCGTCGCGGTCGCGGCCGAGATCGGTACGCTTGATGAAGCCGGTCGCGCCGTCGTCGCCCGCCTGCACTTCGAGGCCCGCGTCGCGCACTTCGAGGACGGTGACGGTGATGACCGCGTTCTTGTTCAGCTTGTCACCCGCTGCCGCGATGCCGCCGGCCGACGGCCCGCCACGCTCGAGCTGCTTCATGCCGAGCGAGATGCGCTCCTTTTCGGCATCGATGTCGAGCACGATCGCCTGGACGGTCTCGCCCTTGCGATGCAGGTTCAGCGCGTCCTCGCCCGCGACGCCCCAGGCGATGTCGGACATGTGGACCATGCCGTCGACATCGTTGTCCAGGCCGATGAACAGGCCGAATTCGGTCGAGTTCTTGACCTCGCCCTCGACGGTCGAGCCCACCGGATGCTCGGCGGCGAATGCCTCCCACGGATTGGCCTGTGCCTGCTTGAGGCCCAGCGAGATGCGGCGCTTCTCCTGATCGACCTCGAGGACGACGACGTCGACTTCCTGGCTGGTCGACACGATCTTGCCGGGGTGGACGTTCTTCTTGGTCCAGCTCATTTCGGACACGTGGACCAGGCCCTCGATACCGGCTTCCAGCTCGACGAACGCACCATATTCGGTGATGTTCGTGACCCGGCCCGACAGCTTCGCGCCGATCGGGTACTTGGTCGACGCGGCATCCCACGGATCGCTCTCAAGCTGCTTCATGCCGAGCGAGATGCGCTGTGTGTCCTTGTTGATGCGGATGATCTGCACCTTCACGGTATCGCCGATGTTCAGCACTTCGCTCGGGTGACCGACACGCTTGTAGCTGAGATCGGTGACGTGCAGCAGGCCGTCGATCCCGCCCAGGTCGACGAACGCACCGTAATCGGTGATGTTCTTCACGACGCCGTCGATGATCTGGCCCTCGGCGAGGCTGAGGATCAGGCCCGAACGCTGCTCTGCGCGGGTCTCTTCAAGAACCGCGCGGCGCGACACGACGATGTTGCCGCGCTTGCGGTCCATCTTCAGGATCTGGAACGGCTGCGGGATGTCCATCAGCGGCGTCACGTCGCGGACCGGACGGATATCGACCTGCGAGCCGGGCAGGAACGCCACGGCGCCGTTCAGATCGACGGTGAAGCCACCCTTCACGCGGCCGAAGATCACGCCCTCGACGCGGGTCGTCTTCGAGAATTCCTGCTCCAGCTTGTCCCAGGCGGCTTCGCGGCGGGCGCGGTCGCGCGACAGCATCGCTTCGCCGTGCATGTTCTCGACGCGGTCGACATAGACCTCGACCTCGTCGCCGACCTTCAGTTCGGCCTTCTGGCCAGGGGCGGCGAATTCGCGCAACGGCACGCGGCCTTCGGACTTCAGCCCGACGTCGATGACGGCCATGTCGTTTTCGATGGCGGTGACGGTGCCGTGCACCACGCGACCTTCGAAGCTGTCGGCGCCGCCGAACATCTCGTCCAGCATCGCGGCGAAATCATCGCGGCTCGGCATTACCTGGGTAGCCATAAAGTCCTGTATTCCTAAGTCGTTCGTTGCCGGCCAGCCGGTTGTATCCGGCGGTCTTGGCTTTCACGCTGCCGCGCAGACCCCATGCCGGCGCAGCATCCGGCATCGGACGTACACGGAGGGCTAGACGCGAAAAGCGAAAAGGGCGCGTGAAGTCGAAGCTTCCGCGCCTTGCCTCCGCGGACATCGGTCCGCTGGATGCGGCGCCCATAGCCGCAATGCCCCTTTCGCGCAAGCAGCGCCGTCAGCGCCGCGCCGCCTCGACGAGCGCGATCGCCTTCTGCACGCTCGAGTCGATCGAAAGGAAGCTGGTGTCCAGCAACGCCGCGTCCTTGGCCATGACGAGCGGGGCGGTCGAGCGGCTGCTGTCGCGTTCGTCGCGATGCCGGATATCGGCCAGGACGCGGTCGAAGCTGGTGACGTCGCCGCGACCCTGCAGCTCGGCGTGCCGCCGCTTGGCACGGATCTGCGGGGTCGCCTTCACGAACAGTTTCGCATCCGCGTCGGGCGCGATGACGGTGCCGATGTCGCGCCCGTCGAGGATCGCGCCGCCAGGCTGGTGCGCGAACCGGCGCTGGCGTTGCATCAGCGCGGCGCGGACCAGGGGATGCGCGGAAACGATCGAGGCCAGCCGACCGATCTCGTCGTCGCGGAGCGCCGGATCGGCGAGCGTCCGCTCCTCGAAATCGCAGGCGGCGACCGCATCCGCCTCCTTGGCAGGATCGAGGTCGAGCCGCCGGACCGCGAACGCGACCGCGCGGTACAGCAAGCCGGTATCGAGGTGCGGTAACCGGTAATGCCGCGCGAGCGCCTTCGCGATCGTGCCCTTGCCGCTGGCCGCGGGACCGTCGACCGCGATGATCATGCGCGCCCCGTCAGTCGGTCGAGGGTGGCGAGGAAATCCGGGTAGCTCGTCCGGATCGGTGCGACGTCGTCGATCGTGACGGGGTTCGTCGCGTGCAGCCCGGCGACCGTCATGCTCATCGCGATCCGGTGGTCGAGCTTCGATGCTATCGTCGTGCCGCCCGGTATCGGGTCGCCCCCGGTGCCGATGATCGCCAGCCCGTCGTCATATTCCTCGGTGGCGACGCCGCAGGCATCCAGCGCCGCTTTCATCGCCGCGATCCGATCCGATTCCTTGACGCGCAGTTCGTGCGCGCCGCGCGCGACCGTCCGGCCCGCGGCGAAGGCGGCCGCCACGAACAGCACGGGATATTCGTCGATCATGCTGGGCGCGAGCTCCGCGGGTACGTCGATCGCCGACAGCGCGGCATGGCGGACGCGCAGGTCGGCAACCGGCTCGCCGCCGACGGTGCGCGGGTCGACGGCTTCGATATCCGCCCCCATCAGTTGCAGCGCGGTCAGCAGCCCGGTGCGAGTCGGGTTGAGCCCGACATTGACGATCGTCACGTCCGAACCCGGCACGACCGACGCCGCGACCATCCAGAACGCCGCCGAGGAGGGATCGCCGGGAACGACGATCGATTGCGGCTTCAGCTCGGTCTCCCCGGTCAGCGAAATGATCCGGCCCGCGGGCGTTTGTTCGACCGTGAGCGCCGCGCCGAACCCGGCCAGCATCCGCTCGCTATGGTCGCGGGTCGCGACGGGTTCGATGACACGAGTCGTGCCCGGCGTGTTGAGCGCGGCGAGCAGGATCGCGGACTTCACCTGCGCGGATGCGACCGGCAGAATATATTCGATAGGTACCGCGGGACACAGCCCGCGCAGCATCAACGGCAGGCGACCGCCAGGGCTGGCGGTGATGTCCGCGCCCATCCGCGACAAGGGTTCGGTCACGCGCGCCATGGGACGGCCCGACAATGACGCATCGCCGATGAACGTCGCAGTGATCGGGTGGCTCGCGACCAGCCCCATCAGCAGCCGCGTCGACGTTCCGGAATTCCCCATCTCGAGCGCGGTCGCGGGTTGCAGCAACCCGCCGACTCCGACGCCGTGGACGTGCCAGACACCTTGCGTATCCCGCGCGATCGTCGCGCCCATCGCCCGCATCGCGGCGGCGGTGGCGAGGACGTCCTCCCCCTCCAGCAGCCCCTCGATCCTGCTTTCGCCGATCGCCAGGCCGGAAAACATCAGCGCGCGGTGGCTGATCGACTTGTCGCCGGGGACCGTCAGCGTCCCCCGCAACGCGCCGCGCGCCTCGATCGTCATGGCGGTGGGGGAGGGGTGGTGCATTGCCGCGGCGCTTTGACAGTAGGGTTGCCGTATGGCAAGGCGCGCCCCACTTCGCAGGGTATCCCCTGACGAACGACCCATCCGAAAGGTTTTAGCGGCATGATACAGCCGGAATGGGGCACGAAGCGTACGTGCCCGAAATGCGCGACGCGTTTCTACGATCTCGCCAAGGACGATCCCGTGGTCTGCATAAATTGCAGCCATAGCTGGGAACCCGAACCGATCCTGAAGTCCAAGCAGCCGCTGCCGTTCGAGGTGGCGAAGCCCGATACCAAGAAGCCGGATGCCGATCTGGAAGGCGGCGACGAGGACGAGGATATCGCCGCGATCACCGGCGAGGACGAGGAGCCGTCCGCGGACGACGAGGTCGATCTGGGCGGCGATGACGATCTCGGCGTCGAGACGTCGAACGACGAAGACGAACATTGATTCGACCGGCTTGGCGAGCGGCCCGCGGGTCGCTTGCCAAGCCCGGCGCGCCCGGCTAGGGGACGCGCCTTCCCGGGAAGGTTGGGGGCCGTAGCTCAGCTGGGAGAGCGTTCGCATGGCATGCGAAAGGTCAGGGGTTCGATCCCCCTCGGCTCCACCATTTCCTCATTCGACATATCCTCAGCGTGCCCGCCCAAGCGCGTGGCTGACGTCGTACGGC
>CAXTVB010000020.1:0-731 GCA_964247555.1 uncultured Sphingomonas sp.
CGCCGCGCCGTTCAAGACATCGGTCGATTACCGGAACAACCTGAAGCGCAACGCCGAATATGCCCAGGTCCTGGCGCGCGCGATCGACCTTTTCCGCCAGGGGATGAAGGACGGCATCGTCCAGCCGAAACTGGTCGTGAACAACATGATCGGGCAGTTCGACAACCTGATCAAGGAAGGCGTCGAGGGGTCGACCTTCTACGGTCCGGTCAAGATCTTCCCCGCCGGTATCGCACCCGCCGATCAGGCGCGGCTGCGCGCGGCCTATGCGGCGCAGATCCGCGACGTCATCGTCCCCGCCGAACAGCGGATGCGCGATTTCCTGGCGAAGGAGTATCTGCCCGCCGCGCGCGACAGCGTCGGCCTGTCGGCGATGCCGGGCGGGGCGAAGCTGTACGCATATCTGATCGAACAGAATACGACGCTGCCTCTATCCGCGGACGATGTGCATCAGCTCGGCCTCAGCGAAGTCGCGCGGATCACCAAGGGGATGGAGGCGCAGAAACAGGCGGTCGGCTTCAAGGGGACGCTCGCGGAATTCTTCACCTTCCTGCGCACCGATCCGCGCTTCCAGCCCAAGAGCGCGGAAGAACTGAAGGCCGGCTATTACGCGATCCAGAAGCGCGTCTATGCGCGCATCCCGGAACAATTCTCGCTGACGCCGAAGAACGTCCTGGAAATCCGGGCGGTGCCGGCATTCAAGGAGAAGACCGAGGCGGGTGGCTCATACC
>CAXTVB010000020.1:741-16989 GCA_964247555.1 uncultured Sphingomonas sp.
AGGCGGCACGCCGGACGGATCGCGGCGCGGTATCTTCTATTACAATACCTACGACCTGCCGTCGCGCTACACCTGGGAGATGGAGACGTTGTTCCTGCACGAAGGCGTGCCGGGGCATCATTTCCAGATCAGCCTGGCGCAGGAGGATGTGGCCCTGCCCGCCTTCATGCGGTTCGGCGGCAATACCGCCTATGTCGAAGGCTGGGCGCTCTATTCGGAAAGCCTGTGGAAGGATCTGGGAATGGAGACCGACCCCTATCAACGCATGGGCGGGCTGAACGACGAGATGTTGCGCGCGATGCGGCTGGTGGTCGACAGCGGTATCCATGCCAAGGGATGGAGCCGCGACAAGGCGATCGACTATATGCTCGCGAATTCGCCGATGGCGCGCACCGACGCCACCGCCGAGGTCGAGCGCTATATCGCCATTCCCGGCCAGGCGCTCGCCTACAAGATCGGCCAGCTGACGATCGCACGGACGAAGGCTAAGGCGAAGACGGCCCTCGGTGCTCGGTTCGATCCGCGCGATTTCCATGCGCAGGTCCTCGACACGGGGTCGCTGCCGATGCCCGTGCTCGAAAAGAAGATCGATGCCTGGGTCGCGGCCGGCGGCGGGGCGGCAAAGTGATGCTGCGCCGTATCGCCGCAGCATTGGCGCTCTCGTGGCTGGCGACCGCCCCCGTCGTCGCCCAGGACAAGCAGGTCACGACGACCGAGAAGAAGGTCGACGAGGAACTGAAGTTCCCGCCGCTGCCGGACGACAAGACGGTCCGTCAGTCGGCGGTCATCGGCGGCCGCACGGTCGCCTACGATGCCACGGTCGGTAAGATCTCGGTCCGCGACGAGAAGGGCAAGGAGATCGGCCAGGTTGTCTACACCGCCTATGTCGCGGTCGGTGGCGGCGCGGATCGACCCGTCACCTTCGCATTCAACGGCGGCCCCGGCGCATCGTCGGTGTATCTGAACATGGGCGCGGTCGGCCCGAAGCGCGTGCCGTTCGGGACGCAGGGCAATGCGCCGTCCGACAGCCCGGTCGCGACCGACAATCCCAATAGCTGGCTCGACTTCACCGATCTCGTCTTCATCGATCCCATCGGCACCGGGTTCAGCCGCAGCCTGGTCGACGAAGCCGCGACGAAGAAGGCGTTCTACGCCAACGATCCCGACATCAAATATCTGTCGAAGATCGTGTTCGACTGGCTGGTGAAGGCGGGCCGGCTGCGATCGCCCAAATATGTCATGGGCGAGAGCTATGGCGGCTACCGCGCGCCCCGGATCGCCTACGAACTGCAATCGCAGGTCGGCGTCGGGGTCAACGGGCTCATCATGGTCTCGCCCTATCTCGATCCTGCCTCCGGCGACGGCGCGACCGCGCTGTCGCCGCTGCCGTGGATGATCGACCTTCCGTCGATGGCCGCGGCGCATCTGGAGCGCGAGGGAAAGCTGACCCCCGCGGCGATGGCGGACGTCGAGGCCTATACGCGCGGCGAGTTCGCCACCGACCTGTTGCGCGGCCGATCCGATACGCAGGCGATGGCGCGGATCGTCGGCCATGTGACCGCGCTCACCGGGCTCGACCCCGCGCTCGTCCAGCGGCTGGGCGGACGCGTCGATTCGGGAACGTTCCTGCGTGAGGTCCACCGTGCCGACGGCACGATCGGCAGCGTGTACGATTCCAACGTCACCGCGTTCGACCCCTTCCCCTGGTCGGCGGAGCGCCAGTCGAACGATCCCATCCTCGACGCGCTGATCGCGCCGACGACCAGCGCGATGGTCGATTTCGTGACCCGGGTCGTCGGGTGGAAGACCGATGCCGGCTATCATGCGCTGTCCTACGACGTGAACAAGGCGTGGGACCGCGGCAAACCCGACGACACCCCCGTGCAGGACCTGCGCAAGGCGATCGCCGCCGACCCCCATATGGCGGTCCTGATCGCGCATGGCTGGGACGACCTGTCCTGCCCGTTCTTCGCCTCGCGGCTGATCGTCGATCAGATGCCGGGCTTCGGCACGGCGGAACGCGTCGCGCTGCGCGTCTATCCCGGCGGGCACATGTTCTACAGCCGGCCGGACAGCGGGGCGGCGTTCAAGCGCGATGCGCGCGCGCTTTACGGCCACGTCGGATAGAATCGGCTAGGGCCCTGCGCGCCTGGCTGCCCCGTCGCGTGCTGGTGACGCCGTCGGCGCGGGAATGGCCGCACGGCGCGGTGATGACGGCACGTGCCGAACGGCTGGGGATCGAGATCGTCACGCTGAAGACCGACCGCATCGTCCTGCCGCGCCCGGAGGACGACCGCCGCGCCTATGCCGAGGCCAAGGCGACGCTGGCCATCGTCGTCGCGCCACCGGGAAAGCTGAAGCTCGAACCGATCGCGCCCAGTGCGGACTGGCGCATCGACCTGGCCGCGGGATGTCCGGCGCATTGCAGCTATTGCTATCTCGCCGGATCGCTGAAGGGGCCGCCGATCACGCGGGTCTACGCCAATCTCGACGCGATCCTGGACGTCGTGCCCTCCTATATCGGCAACGGCACCATCACCTCGCGTTCCGCCGCGCGCGCGCATGAGGGGACGACGTTCGAGGCGTCCTGCTATACCGACCCGCTGGCGATCGAGCATCTGACCGGGTCGCTGGCGCGGACGATCGAACGTTTCGGCCGAACCGAGGAGGCGCAACTGCGCTTCACGACCAAGTTCGCCGATGTCGAACCCCTGCTTGCCCTGCCCCACAACGGCCGCACCCGGATGCGCGCCTCGATCAACCCCGCTGCCTTCGCCCGATTCGAGGGCGGCACCGCTCCCGTCGCGCTTCGGCTGGCGGCGCTGGAGCGGATGGCACAGGCAGGCTATCCGATCGGACTGACCATCGCCCCGATCATCGCCGCCGACGGATGGGAAGCGGCGTATCGTGGGTTGATCGCAGACGCTGCCGCCTTGCTGGCCGGCGTGCCGGACCTGACGATCGAGCTTATCACCCACCGGTTCAATCCCGGGTCCAAGGCGGTGCTCGACAGCTGGTATCCGGGGTCCGCGCTCGACATGACGATGGCGAACAGGACGGTGAAACGCACCAAGTTCGGCACCGAGAAGCTGGTGTATGACGGTCCGACGATGAAGCGATTGCGCGCCGCGTTCGAAGGCTGGATCGCGGACGAGCTGCCGCTGGCGCGCGTGTTGTATTGGACGTGAGCGTCGCGGCCTAGCCGGTCACCCGCCGCACCCGACCGTCCAGCCAGCGCGACAGCAGCAAATGGGGCACCGCGACCGCGGCCAGCAGCTGGAACGCGCTGGCGGTCAGGTTCGCGTCGATCGACGGAACCGTCAGCCGCTGGAGCGCCCACCATCCGAGCAATGCGACCGCCGATACCAGGGTCCCGGTCGCCAGCCACCGGCCACGCGTCATGTCGCCCAGCGCCGCCCGCGTGTGCGCGAGATGGCGCGGCGAATGCAGGAACACGAAGAACAACGCGAAGCCGGCGACCGGCGGCGCGACCAGCAGCAGGACGAGGCATGACGCCATCGCCATCGCCCATTGCCGGCTGCCGTTGCGCCAGGCGATCGCGATGCCGACGGCGGTGATCAGCAACGCGACGGGCGCGGCCGCCGTCACGATCTGCGCGAGGATCATGGCGCGCGCGTCGCTCATCGCGACGAAGAGGCCGGTCACGGCGGCAGGGTGCCCGATGGTCGGTGCCGCGATGATCGCGGCGCCCGCCGCGACGCGTAGCAGCGGCTCCTCGAGCATGGTCCAATCCTCGCCGAAATGCACGGCGGCGACGATCAGGAACAGGACGAGCGCCGCGAGCGGCAGCGTCGCCCACAACATCGCCATCGCCCCCGCCACCCCGACATAGGCGATGATGGCCAGCATCAGGCCGCGTCGGCCGAGGACGACCGCGCGGCGCAGCAACGCGATGTCATAGGCACCGTGCGGCAAGCCACCGGCGATGAAGACGAGCGTCGCCACCGCGATCGCGGTCGGTTCGCCGATCGGCAGACGCAGCAGGACCGCGACGGCAAGCGCTGCCGCCGCGATCCAGTAATAGGGCTGCACCCGGTCGCCATGTCCCATCGGGACCGGACGACCGGGTGCAGACTGCTGGCGGACGATTGCCGCCATGGGATCAGGCGTGCGCCTTGAACCCTTCGGCTTCCGACTTGCGGCTCGAGATCAGGAAGATCAGGATGCCCAGGCCCACCTTGGAAGCGATGTCGGCGATCGTGTAGCCCAGCTGGATCGTCGTGGTGGCGGTCCCTCCGGTCAATCCGGCATAGGGCGCCATGTACACGATCGGGTAGAAACCCCAGGATGCGAAGGTCAACAAACGTGCCTTGCGCACCAGGTCCTGCGCGCCGGCCGGCTGTGCCTTGATCGACTCGCCGAGACCGCTGAACAATTCCCAGACGATGTAGATGAACGGGATCGCCGACAGCGTGCCCCAGAGCGCGCGGGTCGGGATGTCCGACGCGATTTCGCCCGGATAGCCCAGGACGATCATCAGCGCCGCCGCGGTCCCGAGCCGCACCGTCTTGGAGGCGGTTTCCTCACGCGACAGACGCATGACCAGGACCAGCTCGATGAGCAGCAGGGGCACGGTCAGCAGCCAGTCGACATAGCGATACGCGTCGTTGAACGCGAAACCGGTCGCGGTGACGACGCCGTCCTTCAGGACATAGGCGGCGTTCCAGCTGTCGAAGATGCGGAAATAATGATACGCGGCGATACCGGTCAACCGCCAGGAAATCGTGAGGGCGGTGCGATAGGACGACGAGACCTGCGACCGGCTCAGCCAGAAAAAGGCCGTCGCCGCGGCCATTGCGGCGAGGGTGAACGAGAAGGCGTTGTACACCAGCGAAAATTGGAACGGGGTTATGCTGTCCATCGAAGTCTCCGTCGCAATGGCCCGCAGCACGATCGCGCTGGGGAGGAAGTGCGGGCGGTCGTTCGACGAAAGCGTGGTCGCATGACCCCCGATGATATCGCCACAGCAGCATCGAAGGGCTGAGGGTAGCCGAGAGACCCGCCGAATGGCTGTTGGGCGAACCGCTCTGCCGCTGTGACGACCCCGACGGGATAGGACGTGCACCCGGGGGCGACGATACGGACCTTGGCCCGTATCGCACGCGGCAGTGTCACAGGCCGGCTTCGATCGCGACCCGGATCAGGTCGGCGGTCGTGTGCGCGCCCAGGCGGCGCATCAGGATCGCCCGGTGCATCTTCACCGTCTTCTCGGCGAGGTGGAGTTCCGCGGCGATCTGCTTGTTGAGCCGCCCGTTCGCGACGTAGGCGAGGATCTGGCCCTGCCGCGGCGACAGGGCCTGGACCAGCTGTGCGGCCCGGATGCGACGCATGCTCGACGGAGCCGCCGCATCCGCATCGATCTCGACCTGCGACCCGAGGAAATACAGCAGCGTGTTCTGCTCGTCATAGATCGGCGCGACCAGGACGGCGTTGCGGAACGGCTCGCCGCTGCGTTTGTAGTTCAGGATCTCGACGATGACCGCCCGATGCTCGCGCACCCCGCGGCGGATCTCCTCGGTCAACCATGGTTCGGTCGCCGGGCCGGACAGGAAACGGCAGTTCCGCCCCACCACCTCGTCGGACGCATATCCCGTCAGCGCGCAGAAGGGGGCGTTGCAGGCCACGATGGGGTTGTCGGGTAATCTTGGATTGCTGATGACCGACGGGATCGGGCTGTCCGTCACCAGGCGGATATGACGGTCGGTGGCCGGCACCGCGCGGGCTTCTGCAAGTATATCAGCCATATGCAACCTCCCCCTCGCTGCCACCTTAGGGCCGGCGCAGCGTTCGGATAGCCCATTTGTTAATCGTCGGATCGGCCGTGGCAAGCGCGCCGCGGACCCGACCGAACCTATGTGTACCAACGCCGGTCAAGCGTCGCCCGTCCGATCGACGATCGCCGCCAGCAGCCCTTCCAACCGTGCAAGGCGTTCCAGCGGATCGTCGAATCGCTCCGCCAGCAGCAATCGTCCGCCTTTCTGCTCCAGTCCGGTGCGCGGCGGCACGCCCGCAAAGTCGCCGCGCGGGGTCAGGGCGATCGCGGCGGGGCCGGCGTCGATGCGGGCGATGCGCGCCGTGCGCGCGTCGTTGCGAAGCTGGGCGATGCGCAGCAGCGTGTCCGCATCGGGCGGGAGCGGGCCGAACCGGTCCTCCAGCTCCGCGGCGAAGGCCGTCAGTGCGGCGCCGGTCTCCAGACGCGCGAGCCGGCAGTACAAGGTCACCCGCAACGCCTCGTCGGGCAGCCAGTCCTCCGGCAACCGGCCTTCGATGCCGATATGCAGTTCCGGGGTCCAGCGTTCGGCATCCTCGCCCCGCGCCGCGCGCAACGACGCTTCCAGCAGATGCTGGTACAGATCGATGCCGATGAGCTTCATGTGCCCGGCCTGCGCCTCGCCGAGCAGATCGCCGGCGCCGCGCATGTCGAGATCGCGCGCGCTGATCGCGAAGCCGGCGCCCAGCCGGTCGAACGCCTCCAGCGTACGGAGCCGCTTGAGCGTCCGCGGCGCGATCGCCGAATCCGGTTCGGTGAGCAGCAGGACCTGGCCGCGCCGATCGCCGCGGCCGACGCGACCGCGCAGCTGGTGAAGCTGCGACAGGCCGAACCGGTCGGCGCGCCAGATCACCATGGTGTTGGCGCGCGGTACGTCGAGCCCCGCCTCGATGATGTTGGTCGCCAGCAGAACATCGCCGTCGCCCCGTGCGAACCCGACCATCGCGTCGTCGATCTCCGCCGCGGGCATCTTCCCATGCGCCTGCGCCAGCTGCAATTCGGGGACGAGCGTGGCTAGCTGTTCGGCAAGCGGCGCCATATCCTCGATCCGCGGCACGACGACGAAGCTCTGCCCGCCGCGGCTCCGCTCGCGCAGCAACGCGGTACGTACGGTCGCCGGTACGAACGCGCCCACGGTCGTGCGGATCGGCTGTCGCCGTGCGGGCGGCGTCGCGATGACGGACAGCTGTTGCAGCCCCATCAGCGCGGTCTGCAACGTGCGCGGGATCGGCGTCGCGGACATGGTGAGCACATGCCCGGCGCCCAGCGCCCGCATCCGCGCCTTGTCAGCCGCGCCGAACCGCTGCTCCTCGTCGACGATCGTCAGCGCCAGGTTCTTGTAGACCACGCCCTTCGCCGCGACCGCGCCGGTGCCGATGACGACCTGCACCGATCCGTCGGCGAGTCCGGCCTTCACCCGCTTCTTATCGGCGGCGCTCGACAAGCGGGACAGGCCGGCGACGACGATATCGGTGCCGGCGAACCGATCGGTGAAGCTGTCGAGATGCTGGCGCGCGAGGACGGTGGTCGGGGCGGCCACGGCGACCTGATGGCCGGCCAGTGCGGCGACCGCGGCGGCGCGCAGCGCGACCTCGGTCTTGCCATAGCCGACATCGCCGACGACCAGCCGGTCCATCGGATTGCCCGACGCCAGGTCCGCGCGGACCGCGGCGATCGCGCGCGCCTGGTCGGCGGTCTCGGTGAACGCAAAGCGCGCGGCGAAGCGTTCATAGGCGGCGGGATCGGGGTCGAGGACCGGCGCGTGCCGGGTCGCGCGTTCCTTCGCCAACGTCGTCAGCGCCCGCGCGCTTTCCGCGATGGCGGTGTCGATCGCGCCGCGGCGCTTGTTCCAGCTCTGCCCGTCCAGCCGGTCGAGCGTGACCGCGTCCGCCTCCGCGCCATAGCGCCAGATGCGATCCGCCTCCGCGACCGGGACCAGCCGGACGCCCTCGTCGGCATAGGTCAGCGCGATCGCATCGCCCGCCGCCTCGCCGCCATCGACGGCGGGCATCCGGTCCAGCCCGGCGACGACGGCGATCCCGTGATCCTCGTGCACGACGACATCGCCGATGCGGATCTCGCCCACCGCGAAGATGCCCGGGTCGACCGGCCCGGCGGTCGCGTCCGCGCGTTCGGCGCGGCTGCCCAGCAGGTCCGCCGCCGCGATGGCGAGCACGCCGTCCCGGCGAAATCCGCGTTCCACCGGCATGGTCAGCGTCAGCAGCGCGCCGGGACCGGCAGCCACGACATCGGTCCAGGATTCGGCGCGGACCGCCGGCTCGGGCAGCACCGACGCGATCTGCCGGACCAGGAACCGCAGGTCGCGTTCGCTACCCAGCAGGACGACACGCTCGCCCGCGCCGAGCGTCGCCTCGACCGTCGTCGCGAAGGCCTTCAAGGGCCGCCGCGACTCCACGAAGCGCGGCGGCGGCGCGCCCTCGTTCGCCAGCGCGATCTCTCCGCGCCCGGCCAGCGCCTTGCGCCAAGCCGCATCGCCCGCCACGTCGCGGACCGCACGCTTCGGGAAACGCCGCGCGGCATCGCGGGCGAGCGCCAGGAAATGGCGGCGGCGATCGTCGGATGCCGCAGGAATGGCGATGCGCGCGCCCGGCAGATGATCGAGGAGCGTCACCCCCTTACCCTGCAACGGTGGTTCGGTGACCTGGCCGAGTTCGCACCGTTCGCGGTCTTGGGTCGTTCGCTGGTCGGCGGGATCATAGGCGCGAATGGCGGCGATCGTGCCGTCGATGGCCTCGATCCGGAGCGGCGCCGGCGCGTCCGCGGGATAGACGTCCAGGACCTGTCCGCGCCGTGCGATCTGTCCCGGTTCGTCGACCCGCTCCTCGACGACGTAACCGATCGTCTCCAGTTGCGCGGACAGCGCCTCCAGGTCGACCGCTTCCCCCATCGTCGCTTGCGGCGGAACGGTGTCGAAGGTCGACGGCGCCGGGTAGAGCCGCGCCAGCGCCTCGCCGGTGGTGATGCATGCGATCGGCGCGCGGTCCGGTTCGGCCAGGGCCAGGCGGATGTGGCGCAACGCCGATACGCGCTGCCCGACATTGGAGGGCGATGCCGGCGCGTCGTCGCCAGGCAACGCATCGCTGCCGGGGCAGAATAGGACCAGCGCATCGGGTGCGGCGGCACGCAGCGCCTGGGCGATCGCAACGCCGCGCTGTTCGTCGACCGCGGCGTAGAGCAGATCGCCGTCCGTGAGCGCGGTCGCGAGCGTCGCCGCTACCTCGCCGATGCCGAGCGGCGCTTCGTTGTCCGACGCATTGGCCCCGTCGACTGCCCCCATGCTTCCCCCTGTCGTTTTTCGTGAAGCGGTCGAACGGGCAAGTCCGCTGCCCGTTCCGCCCGTGCGCCTGAAAAAACGGTGTGGGACCAATGATATCCGGGGCGGTTGCGGGGAACGACGCGGGTCGACGTTCGTCCTGCCTTCGCAAAGTTCAGGAGAATGACGATGGCGATCTTCAACAAGGACATGATCGAGCTCGCGGGGAAGAACGACCTTTGGCAAAAGGAGGTCTACCGCGACGCCAAGGTGCAGATCGTGCTGATGGCGATCCCGGCGGGCGAGGAGATCGGGTTGGAGACGCACCCCGCGGACCAGACGACATTCGTCGTCGAGGGCGATGCGCAGTTCGTCATCGATGGTCACGCGTCGAAGGCGGGCCCCAACCATCTGGTCGTGGTGCCGAAGGGTTCGGAGCATAATGTCATCAACAAGGGAACGGGCACGCTGAAACTGTTCTCCGTCTACGCACCCCCCGCCGAGCCGGAGGGTGCGGCGTTCAAGACCAAGGCGGAGGCCGAAGAGGCGGAGAAGGGCGTGCTGTCCAAGGCGGTGGATGCCGTGAAGGCGGCCATCGGATAGGCTGCCGATTTGACAGCGGAACGGGCGTGGATCCGCTTTGCCGCAGATCAACGCATCGCGCCGCGTTCTGCGGTACGGCCTGCCATTCGCTTCGCACCGGGGGTCCGATCTGAACGCCATCGCCATCTGCGTTCCCATCCGCAACGAACAGGCGACGCTGCCCGATCTGCTGCGTGCGTTGGAGCGGCTCGAGCAGGACAGGGGCGACCGCATCGCGATCTGCCTGTTGCTGGACGGATGCAGCGACGACAGCGTCCCGATCGCCTCCGCCTATCGCGACCGATCGCGGCATGCCGTCACCCTTCGGGACGTCGCCGTCTCGCGTGGCAATGCGGGGTCGGCGCGGCACCGGTCGATGCTGATGGGCTTGGACGCGATCGGCGATGGTGAGGGTTGGTTGCTGACGACCGATGGCGACAGCGTGCCCGCCCGGGACTGGCTGACGCGGATGAAATATGCGCTCGGCGCGTCGGACCTCGTCGCCGGCCGCATCCTGCGGATCGTCGATACCGCCAGCCCGCTGCAGGACCGGATCGAACGCTATTACGATCGGCTGTTCGCGCTGCGTCGCCAATGCGATCCGGTGCCCTGGGAAGCGGCGATCACGCACCATTGTACCGGCGGCGCCAATATCGGCATCCGTGCCGGGGTCTACCGCGCGCTCGGCGGTTTCGCGCCGGTGCCGAGCGGCGAGGATGCGCGCCTGATCGACGAGGCGGAGCGCGCGGGGATGCGCGTCCGGCGCGATGCGACCTGTGTCGTGCGTACCTCGGATCGCCGCGACGGGCGCACCGCAGGTGGTCTGGCCGGCTTGTTGCGGCAGCTCGATACGGGCGATGCGGCGGATGTGATCGTGGCGCATCCCCATGATGCGGCATGGCAATATCGCATGCACGGCGTCGCCCGATCGGCGCATGCGGAGGACCGGCTCGACCGGATCGCCGTCGCGCTCGGCCTGACCGAGGACCATGTCCTCGGGGTCGCGCGCGATTGCCCGAATGCGCAGGCATTCGCGATGCGGATCGTCCCGGTGCCGCCCGCAGGCATGCGGCGCATAGGTCTGGCGGAGGCGGAAGCGGCGTTGCGGATGCTGGTCGACGAACGGGAACCCGCATGATCGACCTGCGAACCGCCATCGCCGCGCGGACGCGCACGCTGGCCTCGCTCGCCGATCCGGTCGATGCGGACGGGCTCCTCGCATTGTTGCGGATTCTGTATGCGACCGGGCGCGCGGACCTGCCGCTGGGGCGGCTGTTCGAGGGGCATGTCGACGCGCTGCAGATCGTGCATCGCTACGGATCGGAGGCGCAGCGCAGTGCGGTCGGGGAAGCGGTCGCGGCGGGCGGTGCGTTCGGCGTCTGGAATGCGGACCTTGCGGAGGACGCGTTGCGATCGGACGGACGGACGTTGACCGGTGGCAAGAGCTTCGCGTCGGGCGCCGGGCTGTTGTCGCATGCGCTGGTGACGGTCGACAGCGACGGCGGTCGGCAGCTGATCCTGGTCGATCTGGTCCGCAGCCCGCCGACGATCGACCATCGTTTCTGGAAGGTCGTCGGGATGCAGCGATCGGAGACGCATATCGTGCGCTGGGACGCGGTGCCGATCGCGCCGGGCGATCGGATCGGCGCGCCCGGCGACTATGTCCGCGAACCGTGGTTCAGCGGCGGCGCGTTGCGGTTCGCCGCGGTACAGGCGGGCGGGATCGCCGCGTTGGTCGACGGTGTCCGCGCCCATCTGGTCGCGACCGATCGTGCCGACGATCCGCACCAGGCGGGGCGACTCGCATTGCTCTACGGCCTCGCGGAGGCGGCGACGGGCGCGATCCGCACCGCGGCTGCGGGCTGGTTCGCGGTGCCGGAGGCGCGGCTGGCGCTGGTCGCGGCCGCACGCGCGGCGGTCTACGAGGCGGGGGGGCGAGCGATCGGGCTGGCGCAGGAGGCGGTCGGGCTGCAATCGCTGTTCGTCGCGCATCCGCTGGCCGCGACGATCACCGACCTGTCGGTCTATCTGCGCCAGCCCGGCCCCGATGCGCAGCGCATGCACGTCGGGGCGGCGGTCGCGGCCGGTACGCTGGGCCCCGAGTTGTGATGCTGCGTCCGGGCTGCCCGCGATGCGTGCTGATCGTCGCGCCGCATGCCGATGACGAGACGATCGGGGCCTATGTCCTGATGGCCCGGACCCGGCGGCGTGGCGTCGCGGTGCGGGTGCTGGTGGTCACCGACGGGCACGCGTCGCATCCCGCGAGCCGGCGTTGGCCGCGTCGTCGGCTGGTGCGCGAACGGCAGCGCGAGACGCGGCGCGCGGTGCGGCGCATCGGCGTCTGCGCGGGCAGCATCCGTTTCCTGGGGCTTCCCGATGGGGGGCTGGCGACCCATGGGGCAGAGGTCCGGCGGCGGATCGCGCGGGCGATGGCCTGCGCGCCCAAGCCGCTGCTGGCGGTCGCGCCGGCCGCTGGCGACCATCACGCGGATCACCGGGTCGTCGCCGCCGCCGTATCGGCGGCGCGGGTGCCGGGGGTGCGCCGCCTGGCCTATCCGGTGTGGCCCGCGGGGACTGCGCTGCGCGGCGCGCGATCGCTCTACCTGACGACGCAGGAACGGCTGGCGAAGCGCCACGCCATCCGCAGCTATGCGACGCAGGCGGGGCGGATCACCGACGATCCGGGCGGGTTCGCGATGACCCCGCGACAGATCGCCGCGTTCAGCCGTCCGGCCGAAACCTTCGTCGAGCTGCGACGATGAAACCGATCACGCTGGCCGGATTCGACGCGAAATTCGCGCGCGATGCCGATCCGTGGCGCACGTTCGACGATCCCGACGAGGCGCTGAAACGACGAACCATCCTACACGCAACAGGCCCCGGACCCTGGGGTCGGGTCATCGAACTGGCGGCGGGCAATGGATCGAACAGCGCCGCGATCGCGCCGCGGGCGCTGCGGCTGGATGCGACCGAGGCCACGCGGAGCGGCACCGCGCTGGTGGCGAAGGCGATCCGGTCGCGCCCCGGCCGCGCCCATGCCCGCCAGCTGGCGATGCCCGCGCGATTGCCGCGCACGCGCTACGACATCGCTCTCGTCGCCGAGGTGCTATATTACCTGTCGCCGCGCGCGATGGCCCGGACGGCGCGCATCTGCGACCGCGCGCTGCGGGCGGGCGGGGTGCTGGTGCTGGCGCACCACCATATCGACTTCCCCGATTTCGTGCAGCATGCGGCGGGGATCCAGAGGCGGTTCCTGGCGGCGACGGGCAAGCGGTGGCGCGTCCGGGTAGTGCGGACATCGGCGCATTGGACGGTTTGGTCCTGCCGCCGCTGCCGGTGACCCGACACCCGGTGCCGTTGACGCGCATGCCACTGATGGTCGTGATCAGCGACCGCATCGACTGGCGCGACAGGGCGGCGCGCCCGGCCGTCCCTAGTCGACCGCCGCACGCATCCGCGCGCCGTTGCCACGGCCGGGCCGCAACAGGTCGTTCACCCGCGCGGCCAGGTCCACCTGCCGGAACGGCTTCGACAGCCGCGGCACATCGACCGGCACGTCCTCGCCCGCGGCGGCATAGCCCGTCACCAGCAATGTCGGAATGCGCAGGCCCAGCGCACGCAGTTCGTGGATCAGCTGCCCGCCGGTCATGCCGGGCATCAGGTAATCGCTGACCAGCACGTCGGTTTCGACGCCCGACCGCATCGCGGACAAAGCCTGCGACGCGGAGCTCATCTCGACGACGGTATAGCCGATGTCGCGCAGCATCTCCGCGGTGGAGGCGCGCACCAGTTCCTCGTCGTCGACCAGCAGGACGGTCGCCGCACGGCTGGCGATAACGGGTTCGACGCTGCGGGTCGCCGCGTCGTCCGCCGCCTCCGCGGTCGCCGGCAGCCACAATTCGATCTGGCTGCCCGCGCCCGGTTCGCTGGACAGCGTCAGCGTTCCGCCCGATTGCGCCGCCAGACCGTGGACCATCGACAGGCCGAGCCCGGTGCCCTTGCCCACGCCCTTGGTGGAAAAGAACGGCTCGGTCGCGCGCGCCAGCGTCGCGCGGTCCATGCCGATGCCGGTATCCGCCGCGACGATCCGGACATATTCGCCCGCCGCCAGCCCGACCGCGTTGCGATCGTCGACCTCGATCGCGCCGACGCCTAGCGTCAGGCGACCGCCGCCCGGCATCGCGTCGCGCGCGTTGATCGCCAGGTTCAGCAGCGCCAGTTCCAGCTGGTTGGGATCGACCCGCGCCGACGGCAAGGCCTTCGGGATCTCCAGCACCACCTGGATCGACGGACCCAGCGACCGGCGGATCATTTCGACGATGCCGTCGATCAGCCCGCCGATATCGACCGCGCGCGGCTGGAGCGCCTGCCGCCGGGCGAAGGACAATAGGCGTTGCGTCAGCGTGGCGGCGCGTTCGGCCGCCTGCAGCGCGCTGCCGATCATGCGCTGCGTCCGTTCGTCGTCCTTGTGTCGACGGCGCACGAGGTCGAGACTACCGACGATCGGCGTCAGCAGGTTGTTGAAATCATGCGCCACGCCGCCGGTCAGCTGGCCGACCGCCTCCATCTTCTGCGCCTGCGCCAGTTGCGCATCGGCCTCCTTGCGATCGGTGACGTCGAACACGACGCCGGTCATGCGGACGGGCGTGCCGTCCGGACCATAGCGGACGCGGCCCTTTGCGACGATGAAGCGATGCCGCCCGTCGATACCGACGATCCCGCATTCGACGTCGAGCGACCCGGTTCGCCTTGTGTCGTCGAACGCCTTGGCAATGCGGTCACGATCCGCAACCTCGACATGCGACAGGAACGTGTCGATCGTCCAGTCGGTCGCGGGACCCTGATATCCGAAGATCTCGTCGTGGCGCAGCGTCCGCCGCGTCGCGCCGCTGGCAAGGTCGATGTCCCAGCTGCCCATCCCCGCCGCGTCCAGCGCGATCTCCAGGCTTTCGCGCGCGCCCTCCAGTTCGCTGGTCCGGTCTATCACCGCGCGTTCCAGCGTTTCAGCGGCGTCGCGCACCTCATACTGGCGTTCGCGCGCCTTCAACGCCGACCGTACCGCGCCGAGCATCGCCTCGGCATGCAGCGGTCGTTCAAGCAGCACGACATTTCCGAGCTCGCTCAGCCGCTTGGTCGCCAGTGCGGTGCGCGGGGTCCGGGCACCATTGGCTAGCACGATGAACGGGACATCCGCCCAGGCCGGCTGGCCCGCGACCCAATCGGCAAGGTCGCCCATATCACCGATCGTCAGCGCTTCCTCGGTCAGCATCACGAGGCCGGCGCCTTCGTCCAGCTTGGCGACAAGCTGCGCCTGATCCTCGCAGATTTCCGCGCGGATGTCGTTGCGGGTCAACAGGTCGGCGGCGATCGCCGCGTCGCGGCCGCGTGGTGCCAGAATCAGGACGTGATCGGGCATCCTATCCGTGAGCGTCCCGCGTACCCATGAGGCTAGCCATCAGCGTCTTTCCTTCACCTGAAAAGGTAGGGACGCCGGTGAGGACGCCCTGGAACCGGGTGAGCGGTTCGCCGACCTGCAGCCCATTGCTGCCGATCTGAAACTCGCGGATCGTGCGTTCGTGCCGTGCGGTCCGTGTTTTGATGACGGAAATCGCCTGACGTACCTCGCCCTCCGCTTCGAAATAGCGAAGCTGGACGACGGTATCGGAGAGATAGCTGAGGTCGACGTCCGACCGGACATCCCCCATCACGCCGTGGAGTCCCAGGATCAGGAGGCTGACGACGCCCTTCTGCCCCAGATACGTCAGCATCTCGTGCATCTGCAGCACGAGATGCTGCTCGTTGGGCATCGATTGCAGATAGGCATTCAGGCTGTCGACGATGACGAAGGCCGCGCCCCGCTCCTCCACGGCTGCCCGGACCGCACCGGCGAATTCGCCGGGCGACATTTCCGCCGGATCGATCGCGCGCAATTCCAGCTGGCCGTTCTCGATATAGCGATCAAGCCCCAAGCCTAGCGCTTCGCTGCGTGCCATCAGGGTGGGCAACCGTTCGTCGAACAGGAAATAGGCGACCTTCTCGCCGCGTTGCATTGCCGCGACCATACACTGGACCGCCGCCGTCGTCTTGCCGACGCCCGCGGGCCCGGTCAGCAGCGTCGCGGTACCGGGCACCAGCCCGCCGCCCAGCAGCGCATCCAGCGCGTCCGATCCGGTCGACACCGTTTCGCCCGCCGGCGTCGTACCATGTTCCGACGCGACGAGCCGGGGATAGACGCGCAGACCGCCGGGTTCGATCTCGAAATCGTGATAGCCGCCCCGATAGCGCACGCCGCGCATCTTCACGATATGCAGCCGGCGCCGCTGCGCGCCGAAGCCGGACAGCGTCTGTTCCAGCGACACCACGCCGTGCGCGATGCTGTGGAGTTGCAGGTCGCTGCCAGACCCGCTCTTATCGTCCAGGAACAGCACGGTGCACTGACGCGTCGAGAAGAAATGCTTCAGCGCCAGGATCTGCCGACGATAGCGGATCGGACTTTGCGCCAGCAGCCGCAGTTCGGACAGGCTGTCGAGCACGACGCGGCTCGGCGCCACCACATCCACCTTCGCCATCACCGCGCGGATCGTCTCGCCCAGCTCGACCT
>CAXTVB010000021.1:0-16861 GCA_964247555.1 uncultured Sphingomonas sp.
CCCGGACCGTGCGCGACCATGCGCTGCGCCGATGCGTCGCCCGCGGTCATCGCCCCGACGGCGGCAGTCGCGATCAAAACGCTGCGCATTCGTGTCCCCCTGGCTCCGGGCGCCCATCCCCCGCACCGAACGCTCATCTACGTTAAGCCGTTGCTTACCAATGTCGAGCCGGAGTCGCCAGCGGGGTCCGTGTCCCGATTCGGATCACCGCGAAGCCGCGATCCGCGGCGCGATCAGCCGGGCGATCGCCTCGCACCCCGCCTGGTCGGCGGCGTCGAACCGGTCGGGCACCGGACTGTCGAGGTCGAGCACGCCGATCACCACACCGTCCTGCACGACCGGCACGACCAGCTCGGATCGGCTCGCCGCGTCGCAGGCGATGTGGCCGGGAAAGGCGTGGACGTCCGCGATCCGCTGCGTCGTCCGCGTCGCGACCGCCGCACCGCACACCCCCGTCCCGACCGCGATGCGGATGCAGGCGGGCTTGCCCTGGAACGGCCCGAGCACCAGTTCGCCCCCGACCATGCGGTAGAAACCCGCCCAGTTCAGGTCGGGCAGATATTGCCAGAGTAGCGCCGCCGCATTGGCCATGTTGGCGACCGCATCGGGCTCGTCCGCGGTCAGCGCATCGACCGCGGCGAGGAGATCGCGATAGAGATCGGTCTTGCTGTCGGCGGCGATGTCGAAGGCGTACATGCGCCGATCCTACAACCGACCTACGCCGAAGCCAAACCGGTGCCGCCGAACCGCGTGGGACGGAGCCGCGATGCGACCCGATTGGTCCGCCGGCGATTAGGTCGGATCGGAAGCTTGGAGGCTCGGAAGTGGACGAACCACACGCCACGTCACGCGCGAAACGTCCTGTTGCGATGGGGCGATGCGTCGGCGAAACGATGGAGCGGTTGGGAGCGGCGGCCATCCACGAGGGTAGAGCGAAATCGCGCCGTGTAGGACAGCGGTTTCCTGCGTCGCCCCATTCGCTCCAGCAGACACCCCCCCCATCCGTCGCCCCAGCGAAAGCTGGGGTCTCCCCGTTGCTTGGTCGCTCGCTTGCCGGTCGTTCCGGCCCACCCCCCCCGTCACCCAAGCGAAAGCTGGGGTCTCCCGGTGGGTTGGCGTGGACGTATGCGGCTTGAGACCCCAGCTTTCGCTGGGGTGACGCAAGGGGGGGCGGGCCAAGCGGGGGCGGACGCTTCAATCGTGCGACACGCGGCCCCGCCCCGCCTTCACCGCGCTGCGCCCCTTCTTCGCGTCGACCCGCCGCGTCTGGCTGGCCTTGGTCGGCCGGGTCGGGCGGCGCTTCTTGGGCACGATGGTGGCCTCCGCGATCAGCGCCACCAGCCGGTCCCGCGCCTCCTGCCGGTTCAGATGCTGCGACCGCGATCCTTCGGCGCGCAGGATCAGCACGCCGTCGATCGTCATCCGCGATCCCGCCAGTGTCGCCAGCCGGTTCTTCACCGCATCGGGCAGCGTCGTGTTCGCCGCAACGTCGAAGCGCAGGATGACCGCGCTGTCGGTGGCGTTCACATGCTGTCCCCCCGCCCCGCCAGAGCGCGTGGCGGATTCGGCCAGCTCGCTGTCGTCGATCCAGATCGACCGGGTGATGGGGATCGCAACCATGTGGGTTGGTTACAACGACCGGGCGGTCGGCGCTACCGGCTGCGCTGGTGCCGTACGCCCGGCGATCGTCTGGTGTGCTGCGTCGCGTGTGGGAGAACGGAAGCGTTCGCTCCAGCCCTTCCGCCGGAATCGCCGCGGAAGTGGAGGAAGTGGAGGTGTGCCATTCGCCTTTCCACATCATGTGAAAACAGGGGCTTGCGGGGATCGGGGTGGCGGTCGCTGTTGGATGATCGGCGCGGGATGGCATCGAGCGGACATGGCATGGCGGGTGGTTTGTAGGACAGGGCGAATGTCGATCGCCGCTCGGATTCCGCTGCCCACTAATCCTCCCCCGCAAGGGGGAGGTGGCGCCGAAGGCGACGGAGGGGGAGGTGGGCCAAAACGAACGAGTAGCTTACCGCCCCCTCCGTCAGGCTACGCCTGCCACCTCTCCCTAGCGGGGGAGGATCAGGTACGATTCGGCACCGTATCACACTGACATCTTATCGCGCGTCGTTTGGAGAGAAGCGCGGGGAATGTCCGCTTCTGCCCATGTGTGGACGCCCTGCTTAGCCCTCTCCCGCTTTCGCGGGAGAGGACGATAGATGAATTACAGCATGCCAATTTGTTTGAGCCAAAGTTCAACGAGCTGCGGCCATTTCCCCACGGGCTCGTCCTTGTGACGCAAGGCAAAGGCGTGCCCGCCCTTGGCGAACAGGTGAACCTCGGTCGATACGCCAACCTTATCGAGGGCCGTGGCATACATCAGGCTGTTGCAAATAGGATCGGTCGCGTCGTTCCACGCCTGAGCGATAAAAGTTGGTGGCGCGGCCTTCGTAACTGGCAAGTGACGATCGAACGAGCCGTCATCGCGACAGATATGACCCGGGTAGAGCGCCACTGCGAAATTCGGTCGGCTGCTGATCTTGTCGATGGCGTCGACCGGTCGATAAGTGAGCGTCAGGATGTTGCTGGTCTGCGCGACAAGATAGCCGCCCGCCGACATTCCCAGAACGCCTATGCGATCAGCGTTGATTCCGAACTCACCTGCCTTGGATCGCACCAGCCGAATTGTGCGCTGCGCATCTTGCAAAGCACGGGGAATGTCGGGAGTGATCTGGCGTTGTAGCTTATCGTCCCAAAAATCGTTGCCGCCTGGTGCACGATATTTTGAGACGATGCAGGTAACCCCTTTACTGGTCAGCCAATCGCAAATCTCTGTCCCTTCGACCCCGACGAAAACCTTCTGAAAGCCGCCACCGGGAAACACAATAACGGCTGTACCGGTGTTGCGACCCTTTGCAGGCATGATCGTCATCGTCGGAAGGGCGATATTCAGAACAGCTTCCGACTTGCCGCCGACGGCACCCGCATCGTCGTAGGTTTGCACGCTCTCGGGCGGTTGTGGCCTAAACGTGCCGTTGGGAGCATCACCTGGCCAAATTGGTATTTGGCTAAATCCTGGCGCTGGTCGCCAAGCGCCCGAGCTATTAACCGGCGGCCGTTCCTTGGATGACGCAGTGTTATCGGCTGGGATAGTCGCGATTGAGGCATCGCAGGCGGTATTGGTCAGCGCCAACGCGGTTAAGAGCAGAATGCGGACGCGCATCATAGACACCTTCGGAGACGGCTGAGCATCGAGTGTTCTACAATGAAGCGCAAGGCTACTTCCAACCGTCCCGCGGCCGGATTGCAGACCGCCCCTCACCCGGCAGTAGAACATCGGATGATGCTCCATATCCGATGATAGTGCCTGAAAGCTGCCCCGCCGTAACCCACCAAATCAGTCATCACCGCGACCGCCGCCCGGCCACCTCAACCCTCGCGAAACGACCCAAACCGCTCCGGCAGCGGCGCCTTCGCCTCGATCGTCTCCTTGCCCTCGCGCGGCACCGTCAGTTCCGCAGCGTGGAGCAGCATCCCCCCGATATCCGCATGGCCATAGACCGGATCGCCGACCACCGGCACCCCCAGCCCCGAGGCGGCATGCACGCGGATCTGGTGCGTGCGGCCGGTCGCGGGGACGAATTCCACCAGCGCGCGGCCCTCGAAGATCTTCAACAGTCGCCAGTCGGTCCGCGCCGCCTTGCCGTCCTTGTCGGGCACGATGCGCCAGCCATCCTCGCGCGTGCTGGTCTTGCCGAGCGCCAAGTCGATCGTGCCGCCCTCGCCCACCGGCACGCCGTCCAGCACCGCGAGATAGCGCTTGCCGACCAGCCCCTGTTCGAACGCCTGTTGCAGCCGGGCATGCGCCTTGGGATTGCGCGACAGCAGCAGGCAGCCGCTGGTGTCGCGGTCGAGCCGGTGGACCGCGAGCGGCCAGCGCTTGAAGCCGAACTTCAGGCTGTCGAGCTGGTTTTCCAGGCTGAGCGATCCGTCGCGCGGACGATCGACGGGGAGGCCGGCGGGCTTGTCGATGACGAGCGCTTCGCCATCGAGGAACAGGACGTTGTTGACGAGCATGCCGCCGCCCTTGCCACCATGCGGGCGCGCATGCCAGAGCCCGGCGTGATGATGCACCGCGGCACGACCCGGCTCGCGGTCGCGATCCTTTCCCTGACCGCCGCGCCGTTGGGGGCGCAAAGCTGCCCCGATTTCCGGTTGCTCGGGCATTTGCGGTACGAGGATGCGCCCGAGGGGACGCTCGCATCGGTGCCCGCGGAGGATACGGTGCGGCGCGACTGCCGGCTGCGCGTGGGGATGCTGCCCGATCTGCAGGCGATGCTGGCGGCGGCGCGGAGCGATCCGCGTGCCGGCGGGCGATTGCTCGCGCTGTCCTGCTTCCGCTCGGTCGATCGCCAGGTCGCGGTGTTCGGGCGCGAGCGACCCGAAGGCGGTGCGGCGGACCGTGCGGTCTCGGTCGCGCCGCCGGGCTACAGCGAGCATGCGAGCGGCTTTGCGCTGGACTTCGCGGTGCGGCCGGCGAACGGGTGTCCCGATGTCGATGCGTGCATGGCGGCGTCGCCCCAGGCCCGCTGGCTGCTGGCGAATGCGCCGCGGTTCGGGTTCGAGCTGTCCTTTCCCGGGGGCAACAAGCAGCAGGTGAAATGGGAGCCGTGGCATTGGCGCTGGGTCGGCCGCAACGGCGATGCGCCGGATGCGGCGTCGGCGCGGCGGGTGTTCGCGTGCGCGCGGGCGCGGTTTCCGGCGAACCCGGCGGTCGGGCCGCTGGTGGTACGGGTGCTGGTGCAGCCGCCGGTCCCGGTGCCGGTGGTGAGCCCTGCCCCGGCGGCTACGCCATTGCCGAAGAAACGCCGCTAGCCGTTCCCCGGCGATTGCCGGGTCCAGAATCACGAGCGGATCGCCTGTGACCCTGGGCCCCGGCGTCGCCGGGGAACGAAGGAGCAATGCGGCTTGATGTACTCCGCTCGTCATTGTGTTCGTCACCCCGGGCTCGACCCGGGGTCCCGCTTCTTCCTGTCCGCCGAAGAAGCGGGGCCCCGGCTCAAGGCCGGGGTGACGGGGGGGAGGCTACGCCAGCTTCGCCGCGGTCTCGGCGATGCGCTTGCCCTGGTAGCGGGCGGCATCCAGTTCCTCCGGATGCGGCTGGCGGCTGCCGTCGCCGTCGGAGATCGTGGTCGCGCCGTAGGGCGATCCGCCCTTCACCTTGTCGATCCCCATCTGCCCTTGGAACCCGTAATCCAGCCCGACGATCGTCAGGCCCTGGTGGAGCAGGTTGGTGATGATCGAGAACAACGTCGTCTCCTGCCCGCCATGCTGGCTGGCGGTGGAGGTGAACGCGCCGCCGACCTTGCCGATCAGAGCGCCCTTGAACCACAAGCCGCCGGTCGTGTCCCAGAACGCCGCCATCTGCGCGGGCATCCGGCCGAAGCGGGTGGGCGCGCCGACCACGATCGCGTCGTAGTTCGCGAGGGCGTCGGGGCTTTCGATGACGGGATGCTTGGTGTCGGTCTTGAAATGCGCGGCTTCGACGACTTCCTTCGGCGCGGTCTCGGCGACGCGGCGGATGTCGACCTCGGCACCGGCCGATCGTGCACCTTCGGCGACGGCGTCGGCCATCTGTTCGATATGGCCGTAGGACGAGTAATAGAGGACGAGGACCTTGGTCATGATGCTTCCTTCTTTCTCCCCCTCCCGCGCGCGGGAGGGAGCTGGGGGGTGGGCGCTCGCTTACAACGAGCTATATCGCCGGAGGAGAGCGAGCGCCCACCCCCGACCCCTCCCGCCTGCGGGAGGGGAGTTAGAAGTTACACGGCGTCGACCAGCACCAGTTCCGCCTCCTCGATCGCCGTGATCGAGAACGTCCGGCCGCCGGAAAGCGCCACGCCGTCGCGCGTATCGATGCGTTCGCCGTCGATCTCGATCGATCCCGTCGCCGGCACCAGATATGCGTGCCGGCCTGCGCCGACGCCATATTCCACGGTCTCGCCCGGTTTCAGCGTCGCGCCCATCACGCGTGCCTCGGCGCGGATGCGCAGTGCGTCGGCATCGTCGGCGAAACCGCTGGCCAGGACGACGAACTTGCCCGACCGGTCGCCCTTCGGGAACGGCTTCGCGCCCCAGCTCGGCGTACCGCCGCGCGTGGCGGGCTCGATCCAGATCTGGAACAGCGTCGTCGGTTCGGCCTTGAGGTTGTATTCGGCGTGGCGGACGCCCGATCCGGCGCTCATCACCTGCACGTCGCCGGCCCCGGTGCGGCCGCGATTGCCCATCGAATCCTGGTGGGTGATCGCGCCGGAGCGGACATAGGTGATGATCTCCATGTCCGAATGGGGGTGCGGCGGGAAGCCGGTGTTCGCGGCGATCCGGTCGTCGTTCCAGACGCGGATCGACCCCCAGCCCATCCGTTTCGGATCGTGATAGCTGGCAAACGAGAAATGATGCCGCGCGTCGAGCCAGCCATGATCGGCATGGCCGAGGCTGGCGAAGGCGCGACGGTCGATGATGGTGTCGGAACGGGTCTGGGTGGCGAGCATGGTGGCTTCCTTGGTTGGTGCCAAGATAGGGCGTCCGTTCGACACGTAAACGGAAACGCTGGAAACCGATGGTTTCCGGAATTACGGTGACGCCGAAGGGAAACAGGGATGCGGCTACCCGATCTGGAAGCCTGGGCGATCTTCGCGACCGTGGTCGAGCAGCATTCGTTCAGCGCCGCCGCCGATACGCTCGGCCTGTCCAAGGCGACGGTATCGAAGGCGGTGTCGCGGCTGGAGGCGCATCTGGGCACGTCGCTGTTCCACCGCACCTCGCGCCGCCTGGCGCTGACCGAGGCGGGTCGGCCGCTGGCGGAGCAGGCCGCACGCATCCTGGCGGAAGCGCGCGCGGCGGAGGAGAGCGCGCAGGACGGCGCACGACTGCCCGCGGGGCGCATCCGGGTCGCCGCGCCGATGAGCTTCGGGATCAAGACCATCGCGCCGGTCCTCACCGACTTCCTAGCCGCGAACCCCGGCATCGAGATCGAACTGCACCTGTCCGATGCGCGCGTCGACATCGTCGCGGAGGGGTTCGACGTGGCGCTCCGGATCGCCACCCTTCCCGACAGCTCGCTTCGTGCGCGGCGGTTGTGCGGGATCGGGGCGCATCTCGTCGCCGCGCCCGCCTATCTCGAACGCCACGGGGTGCCGACGCATCCGTCCGACCTGTCGGCGCACCGGCTGCTTGGCTATACCAACGTCACGGGGCCATGGCGGTTCGCGGGGCCCGGCGGGGCGGAGGTCTTCGTGAAGGCCAGCGGCCCGCTCAGCGCCAATAGCGGCGAGGCGATCCTGCCCGCGCTGCTGACGGGCCTGGGGATCGCGCGGTTGCCCGACTTCATCCTGGGCGATCACCTGGCGTCGGGCGCGCTGGTAGAGATCCTGCCCGACTGGCAACCCGCCGAAACCGGCCTACATCTGCTCACCCCGCCCAGCCCCTTGCGCCCCGCGCGCGTCGAGGCGCTGATGACCTTCCTGACGGAGCGACTGCGATGAACCGGCTTGCCCCCGATGCCGAGGACGCCCGGTTCATCCGGCGCGTCATCATCCTGATCGTGATCGCCGCGGTCACCGCGGCCTTGTACCGGGCGGGCGACCTATTGATCCTCGCCTTCGGGTCGATCCTGGGCGCGATCCTGATCCATGCGATCGCGCAGACCTATCGCGAGCGGTTGCGGCTACCCGAAAAGGTGGCGCTGGGACTCGCGATGCTCACCGTACTCGCCGCGATCGGTTTTCTCGGCTGGCTGTTCGGGGTCCAGTTCCGCGCGCAGGTCAATCTGCTCATCCTGCGCCTGCCCGACCTGCTGAAGCAGCTCGCCGCCTGGGCGTCGCAGTCCCCGGTCGGCGCCAAGATCGTCGCCGCGGTTCAGGCCGCCTATGCGGGCAGCAAGGCGGCGCAGGACGTCGGCGGCCTCGTCCAGGGCGGGGGCGAACTGCTCGTGAATTTCGTGCTGCTGGTGTTCGGCAGCCTGTTCTTCGCGGTCGAACCCAAGAAATACGAACGCGGTTTCCTGATGCTGGTGCCGCCCAGCAAGCGCGCGGCGTTCGAGGATGCGCTGTTCGATCTCGGATCGACGCTGCGCCTGTGGCTGCGCGCCGAGGTCATCCAGATGACGACGATGGGTGTGTTCGTCGGCGTCGGCCTGTGGATCGCCGACGTCCCCTCCGCGGCGGCGCTCGGGCTGCTGGCCGGGCTGTCGGAATTCATTCCCTATATCGGCCCGACCGCAGCGATGCTGCCGGCGCTTGGGCTGGCGGCGACCAGCGGCAGCGGGCCGGTGATCGGGACGCTCATCACCTACGCCGTCGTCCGCATCGTGCAGACGAATTTCGTCACCCCGTTCGTCACCAGCCGCGTCGTCTCGATCCCACCCGCGGTCACGGTGTTCGCGATCATCGGCATCGGCACGGTGTTCGGATTGTTCGGGCTGTTCTTCTCGATGGCGCTGCTCGTCGTGATCTTCACGCTGATCCGCAGCCTGTATCTGCGCGAGGTGCTGGGCGAAGATATCCCGCGCGCCGATCACGATCGGTTGATCGATGCGCCAGGTTACACCCGCGACTCGCCGGAAACGCTGGATTAAACTGAAATTAACCTTTTGCCTTCAGACGTTCTTTGGTTAATGAATCTTACCGGAGCGATGCGCCTGTTTCTTTGGCGGTCCTCAAGAACGGGGGAATGCCATGCGCGTACTGCTGATCGAGGACGAACCGACGACCGCCAAGGCGATCGAGCTGATGCTGACGACCGAAGGGTTCAACGTCTATACGACGGACCTGGGCGAGGAAGGTTTGGACCTCGGCAAGCTGTATGATTACGACATCATCCTGCTCGATCTGAACCTGCCCGACATGCACGGCTACGACGTGCTGAAGAAATTGCGGGTCGCGCGGGTTTCCACCCCGGTGCTGATCCTGTCGGGCGTGAACGAGATGGACAGCAAGGTGCGCTCCTTCGGTTTCGGCGCGGACGATTACGTCACCAAGCCGTTCCACCGCGAGGAACTCGTTGCCCGCATCCACGCCGTCGTCCGTCGGTCCAAGGGCCATTCGCAGTCGGTCATCCGCACCGGCAAGCTGGCGGTGAACCTGGACGCGAAGACGGTCGAGGTAGACAGCGCCCGCGTGCATCTGACCGGCAAGGAATATGCGATGCTGGAGCTGTTGTCGCTTCGCAAGGGCACGACGCTGACCAAGGAAATGTTCCTCAACCACCTGTATGGCGGGATGGACGAGCCGGAACTGAAGATCATCGACGTCTTCATCTGCAAGCTGCGCAAGAAACTGAGCCTGGCGTGCGACGGCGAGAATTATATCGAGACGGTCTGGGGCCGCGGCTATGTGCTGCGCGAGCCCGACGAGGTGGCGCAAGTCGCCTGAACGATCCTGCCCCGCAAGGGGAAAGGGAAAGGCCGCGGCACCGGGGGGCGCCGCGGCCTTTGTTCGTCTGGTTCTGTTTCCCGCGCAACCGGAACCCTGAACCCACCGTCACCCCGGGCTTGACCCGGGGTCCCGCTTCTTCGGCGGACAGTAAGAAGCGGGACCCCGGGTCAAGCCCGGGGTGACGAAGAATTAAACCTCAGCGGCAACGAACCTTGCCGCGGTCGACCGAACGCCCGAGCAACGCGCCGCCGCCGGCGCCCAGCAACGTGCCGAGTGTCCCGCCGCCGAGCACATTGCCCAGCACGCCGCCGCCGACCGCGCCGATCACGAGGCCCGTGGTGCCGTCGTTGCGCCGGCAATAGGCGCGGCCGTCGCGGCCACGATAGATCCGGTCGTTGCGACCGAGCGCGCGATCCTGACCGCGCCGCGGCTGATAGCTGTCGCGCGGGTTCCAGTCGCTACGGTCATTGTCGCCGTGCCAACCGTAGTCGCGGTGCTGCGCGGTGGCGGCGGTCGGCAAGGCGACGGGGGTCGCGACGACCGCCATGAGCGCGGCGGCGATGATGGACTTCTTCACATTGGTTCTCCCGAATAACGTGGGTTAAACCACCGGGGGACTGAATGGGTCCATTTGCGAACGATCGACCGTAATCTGCTCCCCCTCCCGCAAGCGGACGGGGGCTGGGGGATGGGCGCTCGCTCTCAACGTGCGATCCGGTCGAGAGCGAGCGCCCACCCCCGGCCCCTCGCGCTTGCGGCAGGGGGGCAAAAGATCGGCCAATCCCTAGGAAACTTCTTCCGCTCCCCCCGGCGAAAGCCGGGGCCCAGTCGGGAAAACAGCAGAAACGAAGGGCGTCACGCCGTTACCGACGACATAGCAACTGAGCCCCGGCCTTCGCCGGCTGGCGATGCGGTACGACGCCCCCTACTTCCGCTCGAACACCTTCTCCCCCCCCACCCAGGTCTCCTCCACCTTGGTCGCCCGCAGATCGGTCGGGCTCGCCAGCGTCGGGTCGCGGTCGACGATGATGAAATCGGCGCGCTGACCGGGCGCGAGGCGACCATATTTGTCCTCCGCGAACCCGGCGAAGGCGGCGTCGATCGTGAAGGCCTTCCACGCCTGTTCGCGCGTCACCCGCTCCTCGGGCCGCCACCCGCCGAACGGCTCGCCCGCCGCGTCCGCGCGGGTGAACGCCGCCGCCCAGCCGGCGAAAGGGTCGGGGCTTTCGACCGGATAATCCGATCCGAACGCCAGCACCGCACCGTTCCTGAGCATCGTGTTCCAGGCATAGGCCCCGGCGAGCCGCGCCGGTCCCAACCGCGCCTCCGCCATCTTATAGTCGCTCGTCGCGTGCGTCGGCTGCATCGAGGCGACGATGCCGTTCTTTCCGAAGCGCTGCAGGTCCGTAACGTCGACGATCTGCGCATGTTCGATCCGCCAGCGCCGGTCGCCCTTGTACGTTTCCGCCATATCCTCGACCGCACCCAGGACCTGCGCGTTCGCCTTGTCGCCGATCGCGTGGACCGCGACCTGATATCCGTCCATCGCCGCGCGGCTCATCCGGTTGCGCAGGACGTCGTCGGTCATGAAGCCCGCACCCGACTGCCCCGGCGCGTCGCTATACGGGGCCTTCAGCCAGGCCCCGCGCGACCCAAGCGCGCCGTCGGCGTAGAGCTTCACCCCGACCAGCCGCAGCCGATCATTGTACAGCCACGGCGTCGGTCCCGTGCCACCGATCTGCACCGCGGTCTCGACCCCCATGCCATAGCTGACGATCCGGACGCGCAGGCCGTTCCGATCGCCGAGCCGACGATAGGTCATCCAGTCGTCCAGCGAACTGCCCATGTCGCAGGTGGCGGTAATGCCGAACGCCAGCAGCATCGCCTGCGCCTTCAGGAGCGCCGCCTCGCGGTCCTTCGCCAGCGGTGGCGGGACCGCCTTGCCGACCAGGTCCTGCGCCGCATCGACGAACACGCCCGACGGCACGCCGCCGGTCTTCTCGATCCGCCCGCCCGCCGGAGCGACGCTCTTCGCGGTGACGCCGGCCGCCTTCAGCGCGGCGGTGTTGCCCCAGCTTGCGTGACCGTCGGCGCGCGACAGCCAGACCGGCCGGTCGCCGACCGCCGCGTCGAGTTCCGCCGCGGTCGGGAAGCGGCCCAAGCCCCAACGTTCCTGGTTCCAGCCACCGCCGAGCAGCCATTTGCGTTCGGGGTTCGCCGCCGCATCGGCCGCGATCTTCGCCTGCGCTTCCGCCAGCGACTTGGTGCCCGACAAATCGAGCTCCAGCGCGCGAAAGCCCAGTTCCATGACGTGGCCGTGCGCGTCGATAAACCCCGGCAGCATCACACGCCCCTTCATATCGGCGCGCCAGTCGAGCTTGTCCGGCCGCTTGTCCTTCGCCGCCAGCAGCCGCGTGACATGCCCGTCCAGCGTCATCAACAGCCCGGTGAAGCGGACGACATGGCCGTCCTTGTCCAGCGTGATGCCGTCGACATTGTCGATCAGCGCGTCGGCGAAGGCAGGTAGGGGCGCCACCGCCAGGAGCAGCGCGAGCGCGCGGGCGGTCGGTCCAAATCGGACGGAAATGCGTGTTGCCATGACCGCGGCGTCTAAGCCGTGTTCCCCCGCTGCGCCAGATGGTCTAGCGCCCGTCGGTCATGGCTACCCGCGCACCCGCTTCGCCCTTCGTGCTTCCCGTCTCGCTGACGGACGTCCAGACCGCACATGCCCGCATCGCCGACCAGATCGTCCGCACGCCGACGCTCGTCAGCAAGACGTTGTCGGACATGACCGGCGCGACGGTGTATCTGAAGTTCGAGAATTTGCAGTTCACCGCCGCCTACAAGGAACGCGGCGCGCTGAACACGCTGTTGCAGCTGTCCGACGAGGCGCGTGCGAAGGGCGTCATCGCCGCGTCGGCCGGCAATCATGCGCAAGGGCTGGCGTATCATGCCAACCGGCTGGGCATCCCCGCGACCATCGTCATGCCGACCAACACGCCGACCGTTAAGGTCATGCAGACCGAAGGGCACAAGGCGACGGTGATCCTGGAAGGCGAGACCTTCGACGCCGCCTATGCGCATGCCCGGTCGATGGAGGCGGAGTGCGGCCTGACCTTCGTCCATCCGTTCGACGATCCGCGCGTGATCGCAGGGCAAGGCACCGTCGCGGTCGAGATGCTGGCGGACGTGCCGGCGATCGACACGCTGATCGTCCCGATCGGCGGCGGCGGGCTGATCTCCGGCATGGCGACCGTCGCACGCGCGGCGGATCATGCGATCGCCGTCTACGGCGTCGAGGCGGAGCTGTTCCCGTCGATGTACAACCGCATCAACGGCACCGACATGCCCTGCGCGGGCGACACGCTGGCGGAGGGTATCGCGGTCAAGGAACCCGGCGCGATCACGTCGCGCATGGTCGAGCTGCTCGTCGACGACATCCTGCTGGTCAGCGAACGGTCGCTGGAGGAGGCGGTCAGCCTGCTGCTCCAGATCGAGAAGACGGTGGTCGAGGGCGCGGGCGCCGCCGGCCTCGCCGCGCTGCTGGCGCATCCCGACCTGTTCCGCGGGAAGACGGTCGGCATCGTGTTGTGCGGGGGTAACATCGACACGCGGCTGCTCGCCAACGTCCTGCTGCGCGATCTCGCGCGGTCGGGCCGGCTGGCCCGCCTTCGGGTGCGGTTGAAGGATCAGCCCGGCGCGCTGTTCAACGTCGCCCGGATCTTCGACCAGCAGCGCGTGAACATAATCGAAATCTACCACCAGCGCATCTTCACGTCGCTGCCCGCCAAGGGGCTGGTGACCGACATCGAATGCGAAACCCGCGACCGCGCGCATCTGGACCGCCTGGTCGCCGCGCTGCGGGTCGGCGGATATGATACGAGTATCGTCGAGCAGGATTGAGGGGGGAGCGAGGACGTGCTGGAGTCCCGCACTCAGAATGACGTTCACCCCTCTGCAATCCTCCCCCGCCAGGGGGAGGTGGCGCCGAAGGCGACGGAGGGGGCGGTGGGCGATGTCCTTTGCTACGAACGACCACCCTGCCGCCCCCTCCGTCAGGCTGCGCCTGCCACCTCCCCCTGGCGGGGGAGGATTGTCGCAACCGCTTGCACAAGGGAGCGCGCGGATTCGGTCGCCGAAACGAAAAAGGCCCGGTCTTTCGACCGGGCCTTTCGAATTCGCGTCCCGCAGGACTCGCGCTTAGTTGCTCGCGGACTTGCCCTCGCGGGTCGCAGCCACGACGCCGATGGCGACCACACCGGCCACGATCAGCAGAGCGTAGACGGGGCCGATGCCCGCGATCTTGCTCTTGTGACCCGAAACCGTGCCGACGCGCGCCGTGCTGCCGATCGACAGCGATGCGGCCGGATTGGCGACGGGGGCGGCATACGCCGAGGATGCGATCGATGTTACACCGAGCACGATCGCGGCAAAGCTACCGACCACTTTCTTCAACGACATACAATTCTCCCTTTACTCACCAACCCAAGCATCGCCAACGTCGATGCACCGCGATCGTTCCGCGACATGGCGGCGATTATCGCAATTGATTTACGAAGTCGCCCGGTTTCAGCGCGCGTTGCGCGAAATTCTTTGGCCGTGTGGCAACGTTAACCCATATTCGTGGTAAAGCCGCTTTTCACGACGCAAAGCCAAGCTAATACAGGAGCCGACGGGATCGATTTCGATCCCGTCCTGACAGGATTAGCCGTTGACCGCGCCATTCCGATTTCCGCGCTTCTTCGTGACGAGCCCGTCGCCATGCCCGTATCTTCCGGGCCGGCAGGAGCGCAAGGTCTTTACCGAGCTGACCGGGCCGCATGCCGGCGAGCTGAACGACGCGCTGGGCCGGATCGGCTTCCGCCGCAGTCAGGGCGTCGCCTATCGGCCGAGCTGCGCGGGGTGTTCGGCCTGCATCTCGGTGCGTGTCGTGACGCACGAGTTCGTGCCGACGGGCACGCAGCGCCGGTTGCTGAAGCGTCACCGCGACCTGGAGGTCAACGCCTGCCGTGCCTGGGCGACGGACGAACAGTTCCAGCTGCTGCGCCGGTATCTGTCCGCGCGCCACCCGGGGGGCGGCATGGCCGGCATGGACGAGGACGATTATGCCGACATGATCGAGCATTCGCCGGTCAATTCGCTCATCATCGAATATCGCGAACCGTCGGTCGGCGGCGTGCGCGGTCGACTGGTCGGGGCCTGCCTGACGGATCGGCAGGCGGACGGGCTGTCGATGATCTACAGCTTCTTCGCCGCGGACGATGCCGGCCGGCCTGGGCTCGGCAATTTCATCATCATGGACCATATCCTGCGCGCCCGCGATGCGGGGCTACCCTATGTCTATCTCGGCTATTGGGTGAAGGGGTCGGCGCGGATGGCGTACAAGACGCGCTTCCGCCCGATCGAGATGCTCGGCCCGCGCGGCTGGCGGCTGATGCCGGAGGATGCGGAGCCGGTGTCGCCGGCGGTCCAGGCGGCGTTGCAGGACGAACTGGCGTAGCGGCGACTTAGCCCGCCCCCCTATCGTCACCCCGGGCTTGACCCGGGGCCCCGCTTCTTCGTGTCCGCCGGAGAAGCGGGACCCCGGGTCAAGCCCGGGTGACGGATGGTTTGCGGCAAGCGAAAGCCTAAACCTCGAGCGACACCACCACGTCCACGTCCAATATCTCCGCCCCCATCCCCAGCCGCGACCCGGCGACCGGCGCGGCCCCGGCGGCGTCCAGCGCGACCGCGACGCGGACATGGTCCTCCTCGGGACATTGACCGGTGCTCGGGTCGAACGCGATCCAGCCTAGGCCGTCGACATGCGCCTCCGCCCAGCCGTGCGGCGTCGGCTGATGCTCGCCCTCCGCCAGGCGATAGCCCGAGACGTAGCGGGCGGGGATATCGAGTGACCGTGCAGCCACCGCGAAGATCTGCGCCAGATCGCGCGCGGTCGCGCTGTCGCGGACGAAGGCGCTCGCGGCGTCCAGCGTGGGATCGCCCCGCCCGCCGTCCAGCACGAACCGGTCGTTCAGCGCGCGGTTGATCCGATGCAATCGACTGAGCGCGGTACCGCCGGCACCCGCCGCGTTGGCGAACGCGCCGATCGCGGGATCGCGAGGGGTCGCAGGCGTATCGCGCAGGAAGACCGCCGGCGGCAGCGGCTCGTTCGTGCCCTGCACCACGCCGCTCGAATGGCTGGTCAGCACCGCGCCGTGCACCGTGATCTCCAGGCCCTCGACCGGCCCTTCGACATACAGCATCGTGATCGCGTTGCCGAAGCCGTCGCGCCCGTCCCGCATCCGCGCGTCGCAATCGACGGCGATCCGCCAGGAAGCGATCGTCTGGTCGTGCGTGTTCTCCGGCGTCAGCCGCAGCATCTGCACCAGCCGCCCCTGCGGCGCGCTGAACCGGTAGACCGTCCGGTGGTCGATCGACAGCCGCATATGCCCCCCAATACCCGGTCTAGTGGAATTTGAACTGTCGGCCGATCGCCGCGTGGAGCAGGTCGTTTTCCTGGATGAACGCCTGCAGATATTGATGCAGCCCCGATGTGATGACCTCGCCCGTCCGCGTCTTCGCCAGCCGGGTCGATCGCATCCGCGCCATCCGGTCCGCCTCGCCGTGATGCCCGGTCCGCTTGGCGAGCAGGCCGAGGATATCGACCGCCTCCTCCACCGACGCCGCGATGCTGCGCGGCAATTCGGGCCGCGCGATCAGCAGGTCGATGACGTTGCCGGGCTTCAACCCCTCGCTGTAGAGCCAACGATAGGCGGTGACCGCGGACACCGTCTGCAGGATCGTCGTCCACTGGTCACGGTCGACCACGCCGCCCACCTTCTCGCCTTCGGGCAGCAGGATGTGATACTTCACGTCGAGCAACCGCGCGGTGTTGTCCGCGCGCTCGACCGTCTGGCCGAGCCGGATGAACCAGGTCGTCTGGTTGCGCAGCATGCGGTGGATCGCGCCTTCGAACCCGCGCGTCTCGGTCTTGACCGCGTCGACCAGGTTCAGCGTCGCGGTCGTGCCGCCGGTGCTGGCGCGGTTGTCGAACGTCAGCCACGCGCGGTTGATCGCGGTCCAGGCCTCGCGGGTCAGCGCGGTGCGCACCGCTTTCGCATTGTTGCGCGCCATGTCGAGGCAGCGGACGATCGATCCCGGATGCGACGCGTCCAGCGTCAGGAAGCGCGCGACGCTGCCCTGGGTCAGCGATCCGCCGCTCTTCTCGAACGCCGCCTCGGTATCGAGCACCGCGAGCGCGGACGCCCATGCCGCCTCGCCCGCCGGTCGCGACGACAGCACGTCGAGCCGAACGGTCGCCTCGACCAGCCGCGCGATGAAATCCGCGCGCTCGAAATAGCGGCCGAGCCAGTAGAGCGATGAGGCGGTACGGGAGAGCATGTCTCAGATCCTCCCCGCTCGCGGGGAGGGGGACCGCGCCGGAGGCGTGGTGGAGGGGG
>CAXTVB010000022.1:0-16344 GCA_964247555.1 uncultured Sphingomonas sp.
ATTGGCGGAGAGAGTGGGATTCGAACCCACGGTGAGCGTGACCCCACGGCGGTTTTCAAGACCGCTGCCTTAAACCACCCGGCCATCTCTCCGCACCGGCCCCGATAGGTCGGTCGCGCCCGCTTGTGCAAGGGGTGCGACGGTACGAGGTTCCGGCTTCGGGCGTGCTGTGTCACTATCTTCCGATGGGCGGGGCAAAATTTTCGGCGAAGGTCGTAAGGTTCGCGGCGTGTGCGGCGCTGGCGATGCTGGCGGGCACGGCCGGCGCGCAGGACGACAGCGGGTTCCAGACCTATCTCGGACAGCTTCGTGGGCAGGCCCTCGCCGCCGGGGTCAGCACCGCCACGGTCGATGCCGCCTTGCCTGGGCTGACCCTGAACCCCCGCGTCATCGAACTCGACCGGCAGCAGCCCGGTAGCGACGTCGCCGGACCGGTCGCGATGTTCGCGCCCTACCGTATCCAGCACATCGACGCGCAGCGGATCGCACGCGGTCAGCGCGTCTATCAGGACCAGCGCGCGCACGTCGCCGCGATCGAGCGGCGGACCGGCGTGCCCGAATCGATCATGGTCGCGATCTGGGGCAACGAGACCAATTACGGCGCCTATACCGGCAATTTCGACCTGCTCCGCAGCCTTGCCACGCTGGCGTACGAGGGTCGTCGCCGCGAATTGTTCGCGGGTGAATTCATCGATGCGCTGAGGATGATCGACCGCGGCGTGCCCCGCGCGCAGCTGAAGGGCAGCTGGGCCGGTGCGACGGGCAACCCGCAATTCCTCCCGTCCGCCTATCTGCGACTGGCGCGTGACGGCGATGGCGACGGGCGCGCGGATATCTGGAACAGCGATGCGGATACGCTGGCGTCGATCGGGAATTACTTCGTCAACGCCGGTTGGCGGCCCGGCCAGCCCTGGGGCGTCGCGGTCGACGTACCGGCCGGGTTCGACCGCAGCCGCATCACCAACCGCCTGATGTCGCCGCGCTGCCCGCGCGTGTTCGCCCGGCACAGCGGTTGGCGCACGATGGCGGAATGGCGCGCGCTCGGCATCGCGCCCCGCAGCGGCACGTGGCCCGGCGACTCCGTGCTCGCGACGTTGCTCGAACCCGATGGTCCCGGGCAGACCGCGTATCTGTTGACCGGCAATTACCGCGTCATTCTCGATTACAACTGCTCCAATTTCTACGCGCTGTCCGTCGGACTGCTGGCCGATGCGGTCGCACGCTAGGGTCCTCGGGCACGCCGTCGCAGCGGCGTTGCTGCTGGTGGCGTGCAGCGGGTCGGGGCACGGCGCGGCGATCCCGCTGCCGTCCTATGGCGGCTATGATGCCAATGGCCTCGCCAGCTGGTATGGCGCGGAGGCGGCAGGGCACCGCACGGCGTCGGGCGATCTGTTCGATCCCGACGGCATCACTGCCGCACATCGCAGCCTGCCGCTCGGCTCGCTGGCCGAGGTCACCTCGGTCGACACCGGCCGCTCGGTCGTGGTCCGAATCAACGATCGTGGGCCGGGGCGACGCGACCGGATCATCGACCTGTCGCGTGGCGCCGCCCACGCACTCGGCACCGACCGCGTGTCCCTGGCAGCAGTGCGCATCCGGGCGCTGGCGCCCGGGTCGCGGATCGGCAGCGTCGCGACCGAGCCCGCTGTCGTAGCCCCGCCCAGCAGGCCTGCCGCGCCGGCATCGGCAAGCGGGCGCTACATGGTCCAGATCGCGAGCTTCTCCAGCCGCGACCGCGCCGAGCGGCTTGCCGAATTGCTGTCCGCGCAGGTGCAGTCCGTCGGCGGTCTCTGGCGCGTTCGCCTCGGCCCGATCGACGGCGCGGCGGCGGCGCAAGACGCGCGTGACGCCATGGCGGCGCGCGGCTATGGCGATACACGGATCACGCCCGCGGACTGACCTTTTCCTTCCGCCATCATCACGGACCTTGCCTTCATGACCCGACCGATTGCCGCCTATATTCTCGCACCCGTCGCGCTGGCCGCGCTTGCGATGCCGTCGGTGGCCGCCGCGCCGCAGTTCGAGACGCCCGCGCCGATCGCGTTCATGAAGGATCTGTCGTCGGGCGCGGTGCTGTTCGCGCGAGACGCGGACAAGCGGATGCCGCCGGCTTCGCTCGCGAAGATGATGACGGTCTATGTCGCGTTCGACATGGTCAAGAAGGGCGAGCTGAAGCTCAACCAGAAATTCCCCGTTCGCCCCGAGACGTGGCAGCGCTGGCACGGACCCGCGGCCGGATCGACGATGTTCCTGTCGGTGAACGAACAGGTCAGCGTCGCGGACCTGCTATCCGGCATCATCACCCTATCCGGCAACGACGCCTGCGTCGTGCTGGCCGAGGGCATTTCCGGAACCGAGGCGGCGTTCGTCGACCGGATGAACGAGACCGCGGCGGCGATCGGCCTGAAGAACAGCCATTTCGGCACCTCGAACGGCTGGCCGGACAATGGCGTGACCTACGTCACCGCGCGCGATCTGGCGACGCTGGCGACGGCGACGATCCAGAATCATCCGCAACTGTACAAGACCTTCTATTCGAAGCCGAACTTCACCTGGGGCAAGACGATGGGCGGCAACGCCATTACCCAGGACAACCGCGATCCATTGCTGGGCCGCGTCGCCGGTGCGGATGGGCTGAAGACCGGGCATACCGAGGAGGCCGGGTTCGGCTTCACCGGCTCCGCGCAGCAGGGCAATCGCCGGATCGTGATGGTGCTGGCCGGACTGACCAGCTTCAACCAGCGTATCCAGGAATCGGTGAAGTTCATGGATTGGGGCTTCCGCGCCTGGCAGGTTAAGCCGCTGGTCGCGCAGGGCAAGCAGGTCGAGACCGCCGAAGTCCAGATGGGCGATTCACGCACCGTCGGACTGGTCGCCGCCAGTCCGCTAACCGTGACGGTTGCCGCCGGTGCTGTGCCGGCGATGCAGGCCAAGGTCGTCTATGACGGCCCGATCAAGGCACCGATCAAGGCCGGACAGCATATCGCCGACCTGGTCGTCACCTCACCAGACATGCCCGCGCAGACGCTGCCGCTGGTCGCGGCAAAGGATGTCGGAAAGGCCGGATTTTTCGGTTGGGCGTGGAGCGGGCTGACATCGCTATTCTAGGATGACGATCGTCGGCAACCGTGCCGGCCAGGCGGCGTTCCATGCGGCGCTGTCGGGTCCGTCGATGCACCATGCGTGGCTGATCACCGGTCCCGAGGGCATCGGCAAGGCCGGCTTCGCTAGGGCGGCGGCGATGCGGATGCTTGCCGAAAGTGCCGGGACGCAGGGTCTGGCGGAAGGGTTCGACGTTCCTGTCGGGGATCGGACACGGTCGCTCGTCGAGGCGGGGTCGCATCCCGATTTCCGCGTCCTCGCCCGTCTGCCCAAGGATGCGGAAAAGCCGGACCAGGATCTGGCGCGCAGCATCACGATCGCGCAGGTTCGCCGGCTGCAACCGATGTTCGCGACCGCGCCGTCGATGGGCTCCGCGCGCGTTGTCGTGATCGACGCGATCGACGATCTCGAACGCGGCGGCGCGAACGCGCTGCTCAAGAACCTCGAGGAACCGCCTTCGGGCACGATCTTCCTGCTCGTCAGTCACGCGCCGGGGCGCTTGCTGCCGACGATCCGGTCGCGTTGCCGGCTGCTGCGGTTCGAAGCCCTGAACGACGACGACGTCGCCACCGCGATCCGGTCGGCCCGTCCCGATGCCGACGATGCGGAGGTCGAGGCGCTCGTTCGCGCGAGCGACGGAGCGCCGGGCCGGGGGCTACGATACGCCGGGCTGGACATCGCCGGGCTGGACGCCGCGATCGACGCGATCGCCACCGATGGCGACCCGGACAATGCGCGCCGCGTGAAGCTGGCCAAGGCGCTCGGCGGCAAGGCGGCACAGCCGCGCTACGAGGCATTTCTCGACCGCGCACCGACGATCATCGCGCGTCTCGCCCGAACCCGGCAGGGCGGCGCGCTGGTCCAGGCGATCGACGCGCATGCCCGCGCACGCGACCTGTCGGGGGCGGCGATCGGTCTGTCGCTCGACGCGCAGGCGACCGTCTTCGAGATGGCGGGGATCGTCGCGGGGCTTCACGCATCGGAGGCCGCGCGCTAGGGCCGTCCGCATGGCCGAACCCTATTACATCACGACCGCGATCAGCTATCCCAATGGCCGCCCGCATATCGGCCACGCCTATGAAGCGATCGCCGCCGACGCGATCGCGCGGTTCCAGCGCCAGACCGGACGCGACGTGCGGTTCCAGACCGGCACCGACGAACATGGCCTGAAGATGGTCCAGACCGCGCGCACCGCGGGTAAATCGGTGCGCGACCTGGCCGACGAGATGGCCGGGCATTTCAAGGCGATGTGCGACGCGCTCGACATCTCCTACGATCGCTTCATCCGCACCACCGAGGACGGGCACCACGCCGCCAGCCAGGCGCTGTGGCAGGCGATGGCAGCGAGCGGCGACCTGTATCCAAGCCGCTACGAAGGCTGGTATTCGGTGCGCGACGAGGCGTTCTACGACGAGAAGGAACTGTCGGGGGAGGGCGATGATCGCCGCTCACCGCAAGGTACCCCGGTCGAATGGACCGCCGAGGAAAGCTGGTTCTTCCGCCTGTCCTCCTATCAGCAGCGGCTGCTCGACGTGTTCTCAGCCAACCCCGACTTCATCCGCCCCGAAAGCCGCCGCAACGAGGTGATCCGCTTCGTCGAGGGTGGCCTGTCGGACCTGTCGGTATCGCGCACCAGCTTCGACTGGGGGGTGAAGGTGCCGGGCGCAGACGGGCATGTCATGTATGTTTGGGTCGATGCGCTGACCAACTATCTGTCGGGACTGGGGTATCCGAAACAGGGCGCGGACTGGAAATACTGGCCCGCGGACCTGCATCTCATCGGCAAGGACATCGTCCGCTTCCACGCGGTCTACTGGCCCGCCTTCCTGTTGTCCGCAGGCATCGCGTTGCCCAGGCAGGTATTCGGCCACGGCTTCCTTCTCCACCGCGGGGAGAAGATGTCGAAATCGATCGGCAATGTCATCGATCCTATCGAACTCGCCGATGTATTCGGGGTCGACGCTCTCCGCTACTTCCTGCTCCGCGACGTCAGCTTCGGTCAGGACGGCAGCTATTCCGCGGAGGCGATCGTGACGCGGGTGAATGCCGAACTGGCGAACAGCTTCGGCAATCTCGCGCAGCGGACCCTGTCGTTCATCGCCAAGAACCTGGAGGGCGCGTTTCCCGAAACCGGGCGGCCCGATCCAGCCGATGACGTCCTGATCGAGGAGGTCGTCGTCGCCTGTGCCGCATTCAAGGCGGCGTTCGGCGACCTCGCGCTGTCGCAGGGGATCGAGGCATGGATGCGCGGGGTGTTCGCGTGCAACCAGTATATCGACGCGCAGGCACCCTGGGCGCTTCGCAAGACCGATCCGGACCGGATGCATGCGGTACTCCGTACACTGGTCCGTGCGATCCGCATGCTGGCGATCGCGATCCTGCCAGTCGTCCCGGGGTCCGCGGGGAAGGTGTTGGACCAGATCGGCGCGACCGAGCGCGACCATGCGGCGATCGACGACGACGGCTGGTACGACCGGACGGCGGCGACGTTCCGCATTGCGCCGCCGTCGCCCATCTTCCCACGGCTCGACCTTCCGGTGGAGGCCGCCTGATGCTCGCCGACAGCCATTGCCACCTGAATTACGAAGGTGTGTTCGAGGAACAGCCCGCGGTCCTCGCCCGCGCGCGCGCCAGCGGCGTGACCGCGATGCTCAATATCTCGACGCGTGAATCCGAATGGGATGCCATCGTCGCCACCGCGGAGCGCGAGCCCGATGTCTGGGCGACGATCGGCATCCATCCCCATGACGCCGACCAGCATCCGGATATCGGCACCGCGCGGCTTATCGCAGCGTCCGCGCATCCCAAGGTCGTCGGGCTGGGTGAAAGCGGGCTGGACTATCATTATGATCGGTCCAATCGCGACAACCAGCGGACCAGCTTCCGCGCCCACATCGCCGCCGCCCGGGAAACCGGCCTGCCGGTGGTAGTCCACACCCGCGATGCGGAGGAGGATACTGCCGTGATCATGACGGAGGAAATGGGGAAGGGGGCCTATCCCGGCGTCATACACTGCTTCACGTCGAGCGCGGCCTTTGCCGACAAGGCGCTGGACCTCGGCCTGTATATTTCGATCTCCGGCATCGTCACGTTCAAGAACGCGACCGACTTGCAGGCGATAGCGGCGCGCCTGCCGATCGACCGGCTGCTCGTTGAAACCGACGCACCATTCCTGGCGCCGGTCCCGCACCGGGGAAAGCGGGGCGAGCCCGCCTACGTCGCGGACACATTGCGGTTCCTGGCGACGCTCCGCGGCGAAGACCCCGTGATGCTGGCGGAACGCACTGCCGCCAATTTCCACGCATTGTTCGCCAAGACGCTGGCGTGAAGGGGGCGGCGTGAAGACGCGCATCCTCGGGTCCGGAACGTCGTCCGGCGTTCCGCGCATCGGCCGGGATTGGGGCGATTGCGATCCGACCGAGCCACGCAACCGCCGGACGCGCGCATCCTTGCTGATCGAGCATGACGGCACGCGCATCCTCGTCGATACCAGCCCGGACATGCGCGAACAGCTGCTGGCCGCGAACGTATCGCGGGTCGACGCGGTCATCTGGACGCACGATCACGCAGACCATTGCCACGGCATCGACGACCTGCGGCAGGTCTATCATGCCATGGGCCGACCAGTACGCGGCTTGGCGCGGGCGGCGACCCTGGCGGCGATCCGGACCCGGTTCGCCTACGCCTTTGCCGGCCGCGAGGGCTATCCGGCAACGATCAACGGCGACGCGTTGCCGGATGTCGTCCACATTGGCGCTATCACGGTCCGAGTGGTCGATCAACCGCACGGAAACATCACGTCCGCCGGTTTGCGGTTCGAGGCGGATGGCCACGCGATCGGGTATGCCACGGATTTCAGCGCGGTGACGGACGATATGGCCAGCCATTATCGGGGCCTGGACGTCTGGATCGCCGACGCCCTTCGCCGCGCACCGCATCCCACCCATGCCGACCTGGCGACCGTCCTTGGTTGGATCGAAACGCTCAAACCCAGTCGATCCGCGCTGATCCATATGGACCACACGATGGACTATGCGACGCTCGTCGCCGAACTGCCGCCAGGGGTCGAGCCGGGGTATGACGGACTGGAATTCGCGCTGTGACCGGGGACCGGACCGCGGATATCGCCTTTGCCTGCCTCGTCCTGTTGCTGCCGGTGTTGGCGCTCGTGGCGAGGCGCGTGCCGATCGGTCGGACGCTGAAAATGGCGGCGGCGTGGGTTGCTATTTTCGCGGTCGGCCTAATCGTCGTCAGCCAGCGAGAGCGGTTCTCCGCGATTACCGGTCTGTTGGACGACCAGCATGTCGACGGATCGACGACGCGCATCGCGATGGGAGAAGACGGACATTTTCACGCGGACGTCGTGGTTAACGGCGTGGAAACCAAGATGTTGGTCGACAGTGGCGCGACGACGACCGCCTTGTCCGAAGCGACCGCAAAAGCTGCCGGTATCGCCCTGAACGAACGGCCGTTTCCCGTTTTGCTCGATACGGCGAACGGGTCGATCGCCGCGCGTGCGGCGACCGCCCGGTCGGTGACCATCGGTGCGATCCACGTCACGGACCTGCCGGTCGTCGTGTCGCCGGCGTTCGGCGATGCGGACGCGCTGGGGATGAACTTCCTGTCGCAACTGGCGTCGTGGCGCGTCGAAGGGCACACCCTCGTCCTCGAACCGAAACGGAAGTAAAATTTACATAATGTATATTATCGACTTCAAGGATCAGAAAACGGAGGCTCTCGCATGACGATCGACCGGCTCGTCGCGATCATGGCGCGGCTGCGTGACCCTGTTACGGGCTGCGAATGGGATCGCGCGCAGACCTGGGCGACGATCGCGCCCTACACGATCGAGGAAGCCTATGAGGTCGCCGACGCGATCGAGCGTGGCGATGCCGATGATCTGAAGGACGAGCTCGGCGATCTACTGCTGCAGGTTGTATTCCATGCGCGCATCGCGGAGGAAGACGGTGCCTTCTCCCTAGCAGACGTCGCCGTAGCGATCAGCGACAAGATGGAACGTCGCCACCCGCACATCTTCGGCGACGCCGCCGACAGTCCCGGATGGGAGGCGATCAAGGCCCGCGAGCGCGCCGGCAAAGCGGACGAAAGCGCCATTGCCGGCGTGGCGGCGGGATTGCCCGCCTTGCTTCGCGCCGAGAAGCTTCAGAAGCGAGCCGCGCGGGTCGGTTTCGACTGGCACGACGCGCAAGGTCCGCGTGCCAAGATCGACGAGGAACTGGCCGAAGTCGAAGCGGCGCAGACGCCCGATCACGTCGCCGAGGAAATCGGCGATCTGCTGTTTGCCGTCGTCAATTGGGCGCGGCATAAAGGCGTCGATCCCGAAGCCGCCTTGCGCATGGCGAGCGGAAAGTTCGAACGCCGTTTCCGTGCGATGGAAGCCGAAGCTGGCGCCGCATTCGAAGCGCTGGATCTGGATGCGAAAGAGGACTTGTGGCAGCGCGTCAAGCGTCGCGGCGGCTGAACCGATCGTAATCCGCGTCCGACAAACGCACCGAATATGTCGTCGTCATGCCGTCCTCGGCGCTGCCCAGCACCTCGCCATGCGCATGGAGCCACGCCGCCCCCGCCCCGTCCGCCGCCTCCAGCGTCACGTCGTAGCGCCGATGCGCCGCAGTCAGCGTGGTCGACAGATGGGCGATCAGCGCGTCGATGCCGTCGCCGTCCAGCGCGGATACCGCGACGACATCCCCTTCCCGCCCGGCCCGCGCCAACGCCGCCTCGCGCTCGTCCGGTTCGAGCAGGTCGAGCTTGTTCCAGACCTCGATCCGCGGCGTCTGATCGTCGACGCCGATCTCCGTCAGCACCGCCTCGACATCGTTCGCCTGTGCCTCGGTGTCGGGATGCGCGATGTCGCGGACGTGGAGCAGGAGGTCGGCCGACACGACTTCTTCCAGGGTCGCCTTGAACGCCGCGACCAACTGCGTGGGCAGGTCCGAGACGAAGCCGACCGTATCGGAGAGGATCGCCTTGTCGATGCCCGGCAGGGAAATCTGGCGGAGGGTCGGGTCGAGCGTCGCGAACAGCAGATTTTCCGCCATGACGTCGGCACCCGTCAAACGATTGAACAGCGTGGACTTTCCGGCATTCGTATAGCCGACCAACGCGATGACCGGCCATGGCGCACGTTGCCGCCGATCGCGGTGGAGACCGCGGGTGCGACTGACCTGATCCAGCTCGCGACGCAGCTTCGCCATCCGGTCGCGGATCAATCGGCGATCCGCCTCGATTTGCGTTTCGCCGGGCCCACCCAGGAACCCGAAGCCGCCGCGTTGCCGCTCCAGATGGGTCCAGCTGCGGACCAGCCGGCCGGCCTGGTAATCCAGATGCGCGAGTTCAACTTGCAACCGACCTTCGGCGGTAGCGGCGCGCTCGCCGAAAATCTCGAGGATCAGCCCGGTCCGGTCGATGACCTTCGCCTTCAGCACCGTCTCCAGGTTACGCTGTTGCACCGGGCTTAGCGGCGCATCGAAGATCACGAGCGTCGCCTCTTCCTGCTGCACCGCCACCGCCAGCTGGTCCGCCTGCCCGCTGCCGATCAGCGTCGCTGGGCGGGGCGCGCGGACTTTCAGCGCGATCCGCTCCGTGACGACGATACCGATCGCAGCCGCAAGCCCGGCGGTCTCCGCAAGGCGCGCCTCCGCATCGCGTTCGCTGCCGCCCTGGTCGGGCAGGACCACGATCGCCCGCGCGCCGCGCGAGAATTCGTCGCGGTCGCGGTCGAACCCTGCGTTCGTGCCCCCGACGCTCAATCTTCGTCCGTATCCGCCGATTCCTCGGCGAGGTTCAGCGCTTCGGTCGGCTGGATCGTTGAGACCGCGTGCTTGTAGACCAACTGCGTCATGCCCTCGCGCTGGAGGAGCATGCAGAACAGGTCGAACCCCGCAATCTGGCCTTGCAGCATGACGCCGTTGACCAGGAACATGACGACGCTCGCGTCCGACTTGCGGACCGCGTTCAGGAAAATTTCCTGCAGCAACGGATGCTTCTTCGCCGATTCCGCGGCGCCTTCGACGATCGCGGCGACATCCATATGGCCTGCGGGCATGATCGTGGAAATCGCATGCTTGTAGATCAGCTGCGACTGGCCGTCGCGGCGCAGCAGCACGGAGAAATTGTCGAACCAGGTGATGATGCCCTGCAGCTTCACGCCCTTCACGAGGAACATCGTAACGGGGGTCTTGGTCCGTCGCAGCGCGTTGAGGAACAGGTCCTGGAGCGACCCGGATTTGTCGGCCATCTCGTCGATCTTTCTTCTTGGCGGGACATTACCCGCAACTGCGCCGTTTCCCGGCGTCGGCACGTCGCCTAAGCAAGACGACCAATTTGATATCTATGTAGCCCGGCCCGACGCGTCCAGTGGCCGCGTCACTCGTCGCGGCTTTCGGTGATGCCGAGCAGCTTCAGCTTCCGGTGGAGCGCCGATCGCTCCATGCCGATGAAGCTGGCGGTGCGCGAGATGTTGCCGGAAAAACGCCGGATCTGCACTTTCAGATATTCGCGTTCGAACGTCTCGCGCGCTTCGCGCAAGGGCGCGCCCATGATGGCGCCCGCCCCGCCGCCGCCATCGGACTGCTCGCCGAGCACTTCGGAGGGCAGCAGGTCCAGGTCGATCCGACCGATCCGATCGCCCGGCGCCAGGATGATGGTTCGCTCGACGACGTTGCGCAACTGGCGGACATTGCCCGGCCAGTCATAGCTTTGCATCGCCACCATCGCGTCGGGCGCGATGTCGGGTGTGGGCACGCGGCGTTCCGATGCGTAATGCGCGATGAAATGTTCGACGAGCGCCGGGATATCCTCGCGCCGATCGGCGAGCGGCGGGATCGTCACCGGCACGACGTTCAGCCGATAGTACAGGTCCTCGCGGAATCGCCCCTCGGCGATTTCCTCGACCAGGTTGCGCGCGGTAGCGGACACGACGCGGACGTCGACCTTCACGATCCGCGTCCCGCCGATGCGCGTGAAGCTCTGATCGGTCAGCACGCGCAGGATCCGTCCCTGCGTCGCGATCGGCATGTCCGCGATCTCGTCCAGGAACAGCGTGCCGCCATGCGCCTGTTCGAGCAAGCCGGGCCGGACGAGGTCGCCCCCCTCCTCCACCCCGAACAATTCCTCCTCGACCCGCTCGGGCGTCATCCGCGCCGCGCTGACGATGATGAACGGTGCCTCCAGCCGCTGGCTCCAGCCGTGGAGCAAGCGCGCGGCGACCTCCTTGCCGACGCCCGCCGCCCCCATCAGCAGCACGCGGCTGCCGGTCGCCGCCACGCGCTTCAGCGTCGCGCGCACGCCGTTGATCGCACTCGAACTACCGGTCAGGTCGTTCTCGTAGCCGATGCTGGCACGCAGCGTCGCGACTTCGCGGCGCAACCGTTCGGTCTCGGTCGCGCGTGCGACCATCAGCAGCAGTCGCTCCGCCTCGAACGGCTTTTCGATGAAGTCCGACGCGCCTTTGCGGATCGCGGCGACCGCGGTGTCGATATTGCCATGGCCCGAGATCACCAGAACCGGGATCGACGCATCGCGCCGCTTGATCTCGTCCAGCAATTCCAGCCCGTCGAGCCGCGATCCCTGCAACCACACGTCCAGCAGCACCAGCGACGGGCGCCGCGTCGCGATCGCTTCCAGCGCGGCATCGCTATCGGCGGCGGACCGTGTGTCATACCCTTCGTCCTCCAGCACGCCGGCGACCAGTTCGCGGATGTCGCGTTCGTCGTCGACGACGAGGATATCGATGGGCATGAATCAGGTCCGATTGGGCAAGATGGAATGGGCAGTCCGGGCGATGGCGACGTCCCCCTCGTTGTCGCCATGGTCGGGTTTGGGAAGCAGGCGGGTGTCGAAGCGCATCGTCACAACGGTCCCGCCGCCGGGACGATCCATGAAGGCGATCGTCCCCATATGCTCCTCGACGATCTTCTTGACGATCGCGAGCCCCAGCCCGGTGCCGCGCGCGCGCGTCGTCATATAGGGTTCGACGATCCGGTCGCGGTCCGCAGGCAGGCCGACGCCATCGTCCGCCACCGCGATCGTGACGCTGCGGCCCGGCTCCTCGGTCAGCGTCATCGTCACCGATCCACCGCCTTCGTTCTTGGTCTCGATCGCTTCCACGGCGTTCTTGACGATGTTGGTCAGCGCCTGGCCGATCTGGCGGCGATCGCACACCATCATCGGACCGGGATCGTCGTGGACGAGCGTGAACCGCACGGTGGGATGCGCGACTTCGTGCAGGAACATCGCCTGCCGCGCCGCATCGACCAGCGATTCGTCGCCGAACGCCGGCTTGGGCATTCGCGCGAAGGACGAGAATTCGTCGACCAGCCGCCGCAGATCCGCGACCTGCCGCACGATCGTCTCGGTCAGGCGGGCGAAGGTCGTATCGCCCTCATCGACCTTGCCGCCATAGCGTCGCTGGAGCCTTTCGGCGGCGAGCTGGATCGGGGTCAGCGGGTTCTTGATCTCGTGCGCGATCCGCCGCGCGATATCGGACCAGGCGGCGCGGCGCTGGTCGAGCAATTGCTGCGTGATGTCGTCGAACGTCAGGATCGGTCCCGCATCGGTCCGCGCGATGCGTACCGCAAGCGTCCGGGCGTCGCCGGCCGGGCCGACTTCGGCAGTGGCTTCACGCGCGCCGTCGGCGATCAACGTCGCCAGTTCGGGGGCGACATCGCCGAGATGTCGACCCACGAGCCCCTCGCTATCCGCGCCCAGCAATACCACCGCGGATCGGTTCGCGATCCGGATCGTCCCGTCCGCGGCCGCCGCCAATACGCCGGCCGATACGCCGCTCATCACCGCTTCGATCAGCGCGCGGCGGTTCTCCAACTGGTCGTTGGCGGTGACGAGCGCGGTATTCTGCTGCTCCAGCCTTATCGTCATCTGATTGAATGCCGCCGCCAGCGTACCGACCTCGTCACGGGTCCGCGGATAGGGCACGCGCGCAGAGAGGTCGCCCCCTTCGACCCGCCGCGCCGCCGCGACCAGCTCGCCGACCGGCCGGACCAGCCGATCCGCCACCGCCAGCGCGACCCAGACCGCGAACGCGACGATCAGCAGCGAGAGCGTCAGGAGCGCCGCGTTGAATTGCAACTGGAGCGAGCGGGCACGGACCAGAAGCGAATGATAGTTGGCGAGCGCTGACTCGGCGCGCGCGGTCAGCACCTGCATCTCGCGCGGGTCGGTCAACCGGGCGGTGTAGAGATAGAGGTCCGTCGAACCCGGTATGCGGGTGACGGTCTGGATCCGGTCCTTGGTGACGTTGACGACGCTTCGCTGGCCAGCGCGCAGCTTCGTTAGCATTTCCGGATTGAGCTGTTGAAGGACGTCGATCCCGTAGGGATTGACGTTTGTCAAAACGCGCGCCCGGTTATCCGCCGTCACCTGAACCAGCGCGCCCTCGTTCAAGCTGCGATAATAGATTTGCCGGCCCAGATACATGTAGAACGCCCGGCCGGTAGGCGGCATGACCGATATCTCGCCGGCGACGTCCGACGCCGTCGTGAAGGTATCCTCCTCCCACCGCGCCAGGATCTGGTTGTAGGACATCCGCGTCAGCACGGTCGCGTTCTCGAACACGCCGCGGGCACGGTCGGAATACCAAAATTGCACGCCGTACTGGAACAGCAGCGACGCGGCGATCGTCACCAGCAGCATCGGCACCGCGGCCACGGCCGAAAAGAGCAACACGAGGCGAACGTGGAGCTGCCCCTCCCCGCCGATCGGCGACCGTGCGGCACGGGCACGGGCGATACGGATGGCGACGAGGACGATCAGCGCAATCCCAAGGACGAGGTTGGCGACCAGCAGCAGCGCGATCAGCCAGGGTTGCAGCAGCTGTTGCGGCGTCGGGTCGCGCGCGATCACGAAATAGCTGAGGATCGCCACACCGATGGTGACGAGCAGAACCAGCAACTCGGCCAAGGGGGTGACCAGCACCCGCCGCGCGGGCGGTGCCATTCTGGGTTCGGTCGTCGCGACGGCGAGCATCGGGATAGGCGTACCATGCCGGGCTGTTGCATGGAAACCACATAATCGCCGCCCAACCGCATTTCGCCGCACAAATGCGTCGTTCGTCAGACGATGCCCAACAGGTCCAGGCGCTTTTTCAATGTGTTGCGGTTGAGGCCGATGGCGCGTGCGGTGCGCAGCTGGTTGCCACCATGCCGCGCCAGCATCGTCTCGATCAGCGGCCGTTCGATCTCCGCGATCACCCGGTCGTACAAGGTCCCGTCGTCCAACGCGCCGGGACGCTCGCGACCGATCCGGTCGATCAACGCGCGCACCGCAAGCGCCAGGTCGGGCGATCCGTCGTCGCCGACCGACCCGTTCGCGCCGTCGCCCGCGACGAAGCGAAGCGCCTGCGCATCGATGATCTCGTCGCGCGCCAGGACCGCCAGCCGGCGCATCAGATTTTCCAGCTCGCGGACATTGCCCGGCCAGTCGTGCGCTTCCAGCACGGCGACCGCATCGCGACCAAGCTGACGCCGCGGCAGGCCCTGCGCAGCGGCACTGTCCAGGAAGTGGCGCGCCAGCAGCGATACGTCCTGACGACGATCGCGTAACGGGGGTAGCGCGATCGGCACGACGTTCAGCCGGTAGAACAGGTCCTCGCGAAATTGCCCGCCGGCAACATGCGCGGTCAGGTCCCGGTTGGTCGCCGCGACGATGCGGACATCGGCGCGGATCGTCCGGGCGCCGCCGACGCTGGTGAACTCGCCCGATTGCAGCACGCGCAGCAGCCGCGTCTGCGCCTCCATCGGCATGTCGCCGATCTCGTCCAGGAACAATGTCCCGCCCTCGGCCTGTTCGAACCGACCCGCGCTGCGTTGTGCGGCCCCGGTGAAGGCACCGCGCTCGTGCCCGAACAATTCCGCTTCGATCAGCTCGCGCGGGATCGCCGCCATGTTGATGGCGACGAACGGCGCGGCGCGGCGTGGGCCGAGATCGTGAATCGCACGCGCGACCAGTTCCTTGCCCGTCCCCGACTCGCCCGAGACCAGCACGGTCAGGTCGTTCGACACGACGCGGGCGATCGTGCGGTATACGTCCTGCATCGCTGCCGAACGTCCGATCAGCGGCAGCGCGCTATCCTCCAGCGCCGACGGGTCGTCCGCCACTGCCCCGCCCCGCGCGACCGCGCCGCGCACGGCTTGCGTCAACGCGTCGAGATCGAACGGCTGGGGGAGGTAGTCGTACGCCCCCGCCCCCGTCGCGCGCACCGCGGTCGTCAGCGTGTTACGCGCGGAGAGGACGATGACGGGCAGCGACGGATGCCGTGCCGCCACCGTCGCCAGATGATCGATCCCGTCACCGTCGGGCAACACGACATCGGTCACCAGCACGTCCGGGATCGCCATCGCCAGCGCGCGGTCGAGTTGCGCCAGGCTGGCGGTCACCGTCACGTCGTGGCCGGCCCGGCGGAGTGCCTGCGCGACGACCGTCCGAATCGCGGAATCGTCGTCGCAGACCAGGACCGCGCTCATGAGGCCGCTCTGGGCAACAACAGCCGGAAAACGGTCGACGACCGTTCGGCATCGCGGGCATATTCGACGATCCCGCCCATGTCCCGCGCCAGCTTGTCGACGAGCGCGAGGCCGAGCCCCTGCCCCTCCGGTCGACCCGATACGAACGGATCGAACAATGCGTCCGCAATCTCCGGCGGCGCGCCGGGGCCATTGTCCAGGACGCAGATTTCGATCGGCAGCGGCAAACGCGGCGTACCCGGCGCGATGGCGATCGCCATGCCATGGCGATAGCCGGTGCTGATCGCGATCACCGGATTGCGGACGCTGCGCACCGCCTCGCGCGCGTTTTTCAGCAGGTTGATGATGATCTGGAGCAGCGCATCGCGGTTGATCCTGGCGGGCGGCAGCGAAGGGTCGAACCGCTCCTCGATCGGCACGCCGCGTGCGAACCCCGCCAGCGCGACGGCTCGGGCGTGGCCCAGCAGCGGGTAGATGTTCGCGCCTTCCAACGGCAACGGCCGGGTGTCGCTGAAATCCTCCATCCGATCGATCAGCGCGGCGATGCGATCGACCTCGGTCGTGATCAGCGTCGTCAATTCCCCCGCGCCGAGCAGTTGCGCGGCACCGCGGATGCCGGACAGCGGGTTCTTGATCTCGTGCGCCAGCATCGCCGCCGCGCCGACCGCCGCGCGCCCCGCCGCCGCCCGGTCCGACGCGCCGCCCAGCGTCCGTGTCCGACCCGCGTCGCGCAGCGTGATGG
>CAXTVB010000023.1:0-16323 GCA_964247555.1 uncultured Sphingomonas sp.
GGCCATGTGCCGCGCGGATCGAGGATCGCCGCGTCCACCCCGGGCACCGATACCGGCACCCGGAACCCGAAATTCGGATCGGTCCGGAACGTGGCATCGTTCAGGCTGCCGTCGAGCGCCGCGTTCAGCAATGCCCGCGTCGCCTTGATCGGCATCCGGCTACCGATGCCGTATTTGCCCCCGGTCCAGCCGGTGTTGACCAGCCAGCAATCGACGCCCCCCTTGGCGATCCGCTCCTTCAGCAGATTGCCGTAGACCGACGGGTGCCGCGGCATGAACGGCGCGCCGAAACAGGTCGAGAAGGTCGCGTCCGGTTCGGTAACGCCGATCTCGGTACCCGCGACCCGAGCGGTATAGCCCGACAGGAAATGATACATCGCCTGGTCTGGCGTCAGCTTCGCGATCGGCGGCAGGATGCCGTACGCGTCCGCCGTCAGCATCACGATGTTGCGCGGCACCGGCCCCATATTCTCGGTGCTGGTGTTCGGAATGAAGTCGAGCGGATAGGCTCCGCGGCTGTTCTCGGCGAGGCTGGCATCGTCGAGGTCGAGCTGGCGCGTGACCGGATCCATCACGACGTTCTCCAGCACGGTGCCGAACCGCTTGGTCGTCGCGAAGATCTCGGGTTCGGCATCCGCCGACAAACGGATCATCTTGGCATAGCAGCCGCCCTCGAAATTGAAGACCGCGGTGTCGGACCAGCCATGCTCGTCGTCGCCGATCAGCGTGCGGGCCGGATCGGCCGACAAGGTCGTCTTGCCCGTCCCCGACAGGCCGAAGAACACCGCCGTATCGCCGTCGGGGCCCATATTGGCCGAACAATGCATCGGCATGACGCCCTTCGGCGGCAGCAGGTAATTGAGAATGCCGAACACCGACTTCTTCATCTCGCCGGCATAGCGCGTACCGCCGATCAGGATCAGTTTTTCGGTGAAATTGACCGCGATCACCGTCTCGCTGCGGCAGCCGTGACGGGCCGGATCGGCGCGGAAGCTGGGCAGGTCTACGATCGTATAGTCCGCCGAGAAGTCGCGCAGCTCGATTTCTTCGGGGCGGACGAGCATCGTGCGGATGAAGAGGTTGTGCCACGCGAACTCGGTCACGACGCGGACGCGGACACGGTTCTCCGGCTGCGATCCGCCGTACAGGTCCTGGACGTACAGGTCCTCCTTGTCGCGCAAAGCCGCGAAGAAATCGGCCTTCAACACCGCGAAGTCGTCGGGGCTCATCGGCTTGTTCGACTTGCCCCACCAGACCGTGTCGCGCGTCTCGGCGTCCTTGACGATGAACTTGTCCTGCGCCGATCGCCCGGTATGCGCGCCCGTCTCGACGACCAGCGGACCGTCGGCGGACAGCTTGCCTTCACCGCGCGCGACCGCGGTCTCGACCAGCCGCGCCGTCGTCAGGTTCCAGTGCAGGTCGGCGCGGGTTTCGATCCCCTGCGCCTCGAGCCCCGCGGTCGGAATACGCTCCTTCATACACATCCTCTCCAGCCTTCGCATCGTCGGCGGTGCATGCCGCCTACGTATGCATTTGATGGGCCGCGCATAATCGCCGACCACGGTCCGGTCAAACGACCGCGACGATCACCGGTTGAGCCGGCTTGGTTCCTGGTATAGCCCCGGTGGATCACCATGAGGGTCGCCCAACCGCGATGACGGCTTCGATCGCGCTCGTCGATGACGATCGCAACATCCTGACCTCGGTGTCGATCGCGCTGCAGACCGAAGGGTTTTTGACGCGCGTCTATTCGGACGGCGAGACCGCACTGAAGGCGCTGGTCGACAATCCGCCCGATCTTGCGATCTTCGACATCAAGATGCCGCGGATGGACGGGCTGGAACTGCTCCGCCGGTTGCGCGAGAAGAGCCAGATCCCGGTCATCTTCCTGACCAGCAAGGACGACGAACTCGACGAGGCGCTGGGCCTCGCGATGGGCGCGGACGATTACATCGCAAAGCCGTTTTCGCAGCGGCTGCTGATCGCCCGCATCCGCGCCATCCTGCGCCGGTCGGAAAGCGTGCAGCCGAGCGGCGGGGACGCCGATACCGGCGAGACGACAGGCCCGATCGTCCGCGGTCGGTTGACGATGGACCCGGCCCGGCACCGGACGTCGTGGGACGACAAGCCGGTGACGCTGACCGTCACCGAATTCATGATCCTGGAAACGCTGGCTCAGCGTCCGGGTATCGTGAAGACGCGCAACCAGTTGATGGACGCGGCGTATCAGGACGACATCTATGTCGACGATCGCACGATCGACAGCCATATCAAGCGGCTGCGGCGCAAGTTCCGCGAGATCGACGAGACGTTCGACGCCATCGAGACGCTGTATGGAGCGGGCTATCGCTTTTCGGAAGAATGACGACCGCGATCTGACGCTTCGCTGGTCCGGTCAGATATCGCTGACCCGGCGCATCCTGGCGGTGAACATCTTCGCGCTCGCGCTCCTCGCCGGGGGGTTCTTCTACCTCGATTCGTACCGCAGCCGGATCGTCGACAGCCGAGTCGCGCAGGCCGGCCGCGAAGTCCGGCTGATCGGCGAGGCGATCGCCTCGGTCGGCCCGGACGAGCGCGCGGCACTGGTCGTCCGGCTGGCGACGGACACCGGATCGCGCATCCGGCTGATCGGTGCGGACGGCGCCGTCGCGGCGGACAGCCGGGTGCTCGGCACGCATAATTTCGTGCTGCTCGATCCCGATCGTCAGCCGCGCAGCCAGGTGGCGGCGCGGTTGCTCGATGCGATGATCGACACCGTCGTCATGGCCCCCCGCCCACCCCTGTACCGCGAACGGGCAGCAGGCGATCCCTGGCCCGACGTCGCCGCGGCGCGGGCGACGGATGCCATCTCGACGACGGTCTGGCGCGCGCCCGATCGCACCCCCGTCATCACCGCCGCCGCACCCTTGCCGGCGGGCGGCGTCGTGATGTCCACGGTCAATGCCCGCGACATTACCGAAACGGTCCGGATCGAGCGGTTCCGGCTTGGCGTGGTGTTGGCGGTGGTTTCGATCGTGTCGATATTATTGTCGCTGTTCCTGGCGCGCACCATCGTGCGCCCTCTGCGGCGCCTGGCACGCGCCGCCGTCCGTGTCCGGCTGGGTCGCGCGCGCGAAGTCGTGGTGCCGCGCCTGCCGTCGCGCCGCGACGAGCTCGGCATGCTGGCCCGCGCGCTGTCCGACATGTCGATCGCGCTCAGGGCGCGGATCGACGCGACCGAAGCGTTCGCCGCCGACGTGACGCACGAACTGAAGAACCCGCTCGCCTCGCTGCGATCCGCGGTGGAGGGGCTGACGACGGTGCGCGACCCGGCGTTGCGCGAACAGTTGTTCGAAATCGTCCGTGACGACGTCCACCGGCTCGACCGGCTCATCACCGACATTTCGGAGGCGTCGCGGCTGGATGCTCAGCTCAGCCGCGCCAAGTTCGAACCCATCGACATCGGGCTGATGATCGAGGGGCTGGTGGCGCAGCGCGTGACCCGGGGGATCGAACGGGGCATCCGGATCGCGTTCGACCATGATCCGGGTGCACCGCTCGTGGTACTCGGCGAGGGTGCGAGGCTGGAACGCGTGTTCGAGAACCTGATCGACAACGCCCTGTCCTTTTCGCCCGATGACGGGCTCGTTGCGATCGCCGCACTGCGCGAACGCCGCGACCTGGTCGTCCGCGTCGAGGATGACGGGCCGGGCGTACCCGAAGAGGCGCGCGACTCGATCTTCCGCCGGTTCCAGTCGATCCGCCCACATAGCGAGGCGTTCGGGCGGCATTCGGGGCTCGGCCTCGCCATTGCGCGGACCATCGTCGACGGGCATCAGGGCGCCATCCTGGTCGAATCGCGCGAGGACAGGCTGAGCGGTGCGCGCTTCGTCGTCCGCTTGCCGATCGCCGACCCCGATTGAACCGGAACGCCCATGGCCGTCATCTCGTCCGAAACGCTCCACGCCACGACCGTTGCCATCGACGGACGGGCGGTGATGATTGAAGGGCCGTCGGGCTCCGGTAAGTCCGACCTCGCGCTGCGCCTGATCGATCGCGGTGCGGTGCTGGTCAGCGACGACTATACGCTGTGCGTCCGCGTCGGCACCGCGCTGCATGCCCGCGTCCCGGCGGTCGCGATCGCCGGCCGGATCGAGGTTCGCGGGATGGGTATCGTCGCGGTGCCGCATGTCGACGACATCCCCGTCGCGTTGCTCGTCCGGCTGGACCCGACGCCCGAGCGCATGCCCGAACGCCGGCTGCGCAAGATCGCGGGGATCGACATCCGCCAGTTCGTGCTCGACCCCCACCCCGCCAGTGCGCCCATCAAGCTGGAATATGCTCTACGCAGCGAGCCCCTGACGTGAGCGACGATACGCCGATCCTCATCGTCACCGGATTGTCCGGCGCAGGCAAGTCCACCGTGCTGAAGACGCTGGAGGATCTGGGCTGGGAGGTCGTCGACAACCTGCCGCTCGCGCTGCTCGACCGATTGCTCGACGCGCCCCTCCCCGCCGCAGCCGCCGGACGATCGCAGCCCCTGGCGATCGGGATCGGCGCACGGACGCGCGATTTCGATCCGGCGCGGATCATTCGCCGCATTCGCGTGCTGCAAACGTCGGATTCGGTGGAGATCGGGACGCTATTCCTCGACTGCGCGGGCAGCGAGCTCGAACGCCGCTATTCGGAAACGCGTCGCCGCCACCCGCTGGCGCCCGATCACCCGGCCGCGGACGGCATCGCGCGCGAACGCGAATTGCTGGCCCCGCTTCGCGAATTCGCCAACCGGCTGATCGACACGACCACGCTGACCGCGAACGAGCTGGCGCAGCAGGTCCGCGCGACCTTCGGCGACGAGGCGCATGGGCAGCCGACATTGTCGGTGATGTCGTTCGGCTTCTCGCGCGGCATTCCCCGCGGTGCCGATCTCGTCTTCGACATGCGGTTCCTGCGCAACCCGCATTGGGACCCGGTGCTGCGCCCAGGGACCGGGCTCGATCCGGACGTCGCAGCCTATGTCGCGGCGGACCCGGCCTATGAAGCGGCGGTGTCGCGGATCGAGGACCTGCTGCTGCTGCTGATCCCGCGCTATGCGGCGGAGGGGAAGTCTTACGTTACCGTCGCCATCGGCTGTACCGGGGGGAGACACCGGTCGGTGCATGTCGCGGACCGGATCGCTCGCCGGTTGCACGAAGCGGGTTTTTCGCCCACCATCGCGCACCGTGATCTGGCGGCGGCGCCGCAGGACGCGCTCGAAGGATCGCCGGTCGGCCCATGACACGAATACAGCATTTGCGGGACAAACAACGGCGATGATCGGCCTGGTACTGGTGACGCATGGGCGGCTTGCCGAGGAATTCCTGACCGCGATGATCCATGTCGTCGGCCCGCAGGAGCGAGTCGCGGCGATCGCGATCGGTCCCGACGACGATATGGAGGAACGCCGCGCCGACATCGCCGCCGCGATCGCCGCGACCGAGGTCGGGCGGGGCGTGATCGTACTGACCGACCTGTTCGGGGGCACGCCGTCCAATCTCGCCATCTCGCTGATGGAACGCGGCCGGGTCGAGGTGATCGCGGGAATGAACCTGCCGATGTTGATCCGGCTGGGCTCAGCACGGAAATCGATGAAGGTCGTCGACGCGGTCGCCGCGGCGCGCGAGGCGGGCCGCAAATACATCTCCGTCGCGTCCGAGGTATTGGGATCGGCGGCCGCATGACCGTATCGCGCACCGTCCTCATCACCAACCGCCGGGGGCTGCACGCGCGGGCGAGTGCGAAGTTCGTGACGCTGGCGTCGACGCTGCCGTGCGAACTGCATGTCGCCAAGGATGGCTCGGGCAGCGTGACCGGCACGTCGATCATGGGACTGATGATGCTGGGCGCGGCGATGGGCGACGCGATCACGATCAGCGCGAGCGGCGATGGCGCGGATGTCGCCGTGGGGACGATGTGCGAGCTGGTCGAGGGGAAGTTCGGGGAGGATTGACGTCGCTGCCGTCATGCCAGCGCAGGCTGGCATCTCGTGGTTATAACTCCCTGCTTCGCTGGAGGCGCGCCGCGGCGAAGCCGCGTCGTCGGTCGGGGCTTGAGCCCCGCCGGCCGGTGCCGCTAATCCGCCTTGCTCTAGCCTATGGCTAGAGCTTAGGCCGCGGCACCATGCCCCGCGAAATCACCGCCTTTTCGAATCCGCTCGTCAAATATGCCCGCGACCTGCGCGACAAGCGGCATCGCCGTGCCGCGCGGCAGTTCCTGGCGGAGGGGCTGCGCATCCTGACCGAGGCGCGGGAGACCGGGCGCCTGCCGGCCACGCTCTTCTACGCCGCCGCCAGCGCGGACCACCCACTGGTCCATGCGCTGTCGGTGGATGTCGAGGCGGCGGGTGGCGAGTCGATCCAGACTACGCCCGACATTTTGTCCAAGCTGTCGGGGAAGGACAATCCGCAGGCGGTGGTCGGCATCTTCGACGAATTCGACCGGACGCTCGCCGATCTTGACCGGTCCGGTGCCGCGATCTGGCTGGTGGCGGAGCGGCTTCGCGATCCGGGCAATCTGGGGACGATCCTGCGCACCGCCGACGCGGTCGGTGCGGGCGGGTTGATCCTGGTTGGCGAGTGCGTCGACGCTTTTTCGGTGGAGGCCGTGCGGGCCAGCATGGGTGCGTTGTTCACCATCCCCATCGTGCGCAGCGAATGGCCCGATTTCCTGACATGGTTGCGCGACGGACCGGGGCAGCTCGTCGGGCTCAGCCTCGATACCGAAACCGACTACCGCGCTGCGACGTACGTCGCGCCGACCTTCCTGCTGACCGGGAACGAGGCGCACGGCATGCCGGCGGACTATGCCGCGGCGTGCGACCTGCTGGTCAAGATCCCGATGCGGGGCAAGGCCGACAGCCTGAACGCGGCGGTCGCGACGGCGGTCATGGCGTATGAGGTGCTGGGACGGTCCTGACGCAGGGTCAGAATTTCACGCCGAAGACGAGATTCGCGACCGGGTTCATCCGGTTGTCGTCGCGGCCACCGCCCAGGCGGCGTTCGAACGAATGCGGCATGCTGGCATTGACCCGGCCGAGGAGCGTCCCGCCCTCCAGCCCGAACGCCACCGTGTTCGCGACCGTCTTGGTATAGCCGAACGTCATCGCCGGCGTCTGACGCTTGAAGCCGTAGCGGATGCCGCCCGACCCGCGGTTGCCCGGCGACCAGAGCAGGTTGTTGGTCAGCTTGTCGGCATCGCGCGTGAAGTTCGTCACGCCGAAGAAGCGCACGCCGCCCGAAAGATGGAAGCCGCTATTCGCCAACGGATAGAATTCCATCATCGAACTGGCGAAGCGGTGACGGAGCGCGGTGCCCTCGCTGGTGAACTGGTCGGCCACCATCGCGACATGCGATTCGAACCGGCGGCCGATATCCGCGCCGAACCGCGCCTCGACCATCGGCACGGACGTCAGCGCCGCCTGCGTCGTCGTCACGATGTCCGCAAACGGAAGCGGCGGGTCCGCGGCCATCGCCTGCGATCCAATGCCAGCCGCAAACATCGCCAAAGCCACCGCGATCCGCATGTCGCTTCCCCTGAAGCCGACCGGCCGGCGCGTTGCCGTCCCCCAGTCACGGGAAGGACGTTGCCGCGTGCGTTAACCCGCAGGAAACCATGTTTCGCTTGCGATGAAGCGTTGCCTATTATCGATGAACAGAAGGTTCGTGCCAATTCTCTACGGAACCAACCGCGGTTTCGATGAGTGGTGTCTCGGCACCATAGCGCGCCAGCGCCTCCACCGGGGCGACGTCCTCGATCTCGCGCGCGCCGGTTTCGATGTTCAGGTCGCGGAACTTGCGCGCCGTCACCAGCGTCCGCGTCTCGAAACTGGTCACGAACGCATTGTAGTTGTTGACCGCGGTGGTCAGCCCGCCGCCGACCTTGCGAAGATCGCCAGCCGCCTTGGCCAACCGATCGTATAACTCCTTGCCGAGCGCCCCGATCTCCTGTGCCTGCTTCGCCATCTTCTCCTGCCGCCACACCGCGTCGACGGTGCGTGCGATGGCGATGAGGTTGGTCGGCGTCGCCAGCAGCACCCGCTTCTCGAACGCGAAATCCCACAAGGTCGGATCGTGCTCCAGTGCGGCGGACAGGAAATGCTCGCCGGGCACGAACATGATGACATAATCGGGCGCGTCGGCGAACTGGCTCCAATAGGCCTTGTTGCCCAGCCCGTTGACATGCGCGCGCATCGACGCGGCATGCGCGGCGAGCCCCCGGTCGCGCTCCCCTTCGTCGACCGCGCCGAACGCGTCCTGATAGGCGTTGAGCGAGACCTTCGCGTCGATCACCAGGCTCCGCCCGCCGGGCACGCGCACGATCGCGTCGGGGCGCAGCCGCCCCCCATCCTCGTGCGCGACGCTGACCTCGGTCTGGAAATCGGTGTGTTCGCTGAGCCCGCACGTCTCCAGCACGTTCTTCAGCTGCTGCTCGCCCCAGCGCCCGCGCGACTTGGGGGCATTGCGCAGCGAGTTCACGAGCTTCGCCGCTTCGCTGGACACCTTGTCCTGGCCGATCCGCAAGTCCTTCAGCTGTCCCTCCAGCTGATCGAACGCGCTTTTGCGTTCGGTCTCGACCTTGCTGACCGTCTCCTCATATTTCAGCAGCCGGTCGCTCACGGGTTGCAGCATCGATTTCAAATTCTGCCCCGCCGCCTCCTCCGACTGGCGGAAGCGGGCATCGGCGCGTTCGAGGAAGCGAGTTTGTGCGGCATCCAGCGTTTTCTCGGCAACGCTCGCGAACTGCGCATTGAGCGTTTCGATCGCGCGGGCGTGTGCAGCGTCACGCTCTTTTGCCTGAGCCCGGAATGCAGCGATTTCCTGCATCGCCTCGTTACGCTCGCGCTCCACCGCGTCGCGCGCCTGGCGAACGAGATCGGCATCCGCCGCGCGGCTCCGCGCGACGGCGAGATCGCTCGACAGACCGGCCGACCGCCGACCCGCCAGCAGCCAACCGACCGCCAACCCGGCGGCTATCCCCAGCAATGCGACCACGATAAGCTCGACCATATTCGCTCCCCATGACCGGAACATAGAACGAACGAACGCGGGCGGCTAGAGTAGAGTCATGCCGGGTGGTACCGATACCCCTGGATCCCCCGCGAAAGCGGGGGCCCAGGGGCCACAGGCCGCATCGCTCGTGACCCTGGGCTCCCGCTTTCGCGGGAGAACAACCGTTTACGGGCTCGAAAACGGATCTACCGGGGTGACGGATGAATCACCCCGCCTTGCGCGCCTTGGCCAGCTTCTTCAGCAGCATGTCGCGCTTCAACCGCGATACATGGTCGATGAACAATATGCCGTCGCAATGATCGATCTCGTGCTGCATGCACGTCGCGAGCAAGCCGTCGAGTTCGGCCTCGTGCCGCGCACCATCGCCGTCCAGCCAGCGGACCCGGCACCGCGCGGGCCGGCTGACTTCGGCATATTGCTCGGGGATCGACAGGCAGCCCTCGTTGTAGACGGACAACTCGTCGCTGACTTCGATGACCTCCGGGTTCACATAGGCGTGGGGGTCGCGGATGGGCTTGCCTTCCTCGTCCTCCTGCTCCTGCAAATCGATGACCACGACGCGCTTCGCGACGCCGACCTGGATCGCGGCCAGACCGATGCCCTTCGCCGCGTACATCGTGTCGGTCATGTCCGCGATCAGCCGGCGGACATCGTCGTCCACCGCATCGACGGGCGTGGACAGCGCGCGCAGGCGCGCATCGGGGATCTCTACGACGGGGAGGACGGCCATGGCGCGTCAGCTAGGAAAGCCGCGCCCGTGCGTCAAGCGACCGACGGTTCCCACAATTCGATCGGATTGCCCTCGGGATCATGGATGCGCGCGAAGCGACCGACGCCGGGCGTGTCCCATTCAGGTTTGGTGATCACCGCGATTCCGCCACCAGCAAGCGTGGCAATCATCGCGTCGAGATCGGTAACGCGAAAGTTGAGCATGAACTGGCGCTCCGCCGGGAAATAATCGCTGTCCTGCGCGAAGGTGGCGAAGACGCTGGGGCCGGTCTCCGGCGTCCATTTGCCATATTTACCGGCACCGACGCCCAGATGCTCGCGATACCAGGCTGCAAGCACCTCGGGATCCTTCGCCCGGATGAATAGGCCACCGATTCCCGTCACTGCCATCGCCCGTCCCCCTCACGCCACCGGTCGACGCGCCCTCAGCGCCTGCGCCAGCGTGCCCTCGTCGAGATAGTCGAGTTCGCCCCCGACCGGTAGCCCATGCGCGAGTTCGGTCACCCGCACGGGAAACCGCTCGATCCGGTCGGCGATGTAATGCGCGGTCGTCTGCCCCTCCAACGTGGCGTTCATCGCCAGCACGACCTCCTCGATCCCCCCCGCCTCGATCCGGCGGACGAGCAGGTCGATCGACAGGTCCTCGGGCCGCACCCCTTCCAGCGCGGACAGCCTGCCGCCCAACACGTGGAAGCGCCCCGCGAACAGCCGCGACCGGTCGAGCGCCCAGAGGTCGGCAACCTCCTCCACCACGCACAGCGACCGCTGGTCGCGCCGCATATCCGCGCAGACACTGCACGGGTCGTGCGTATCGACATTTCCGCAGGTGATGCAGGTGACGAGCCGCTCCTCCACCGCCGCCAGTGCGGCGAGCAACGGCGCCAGCGCGCCCTCGCGCTTCTTCAGCAGGTGAAGCACCGCACGTCGCGCCGATCGCGGGCCCAGCCCCGGCAACCGGGCAAGCGCCTGCGTCAGCGCCTCGATTTCGGGGGAAGCCATGCGCGATCAGATAGGGGGTTGCGCCGCGCATCGCCAGCGCGTTGAAGCGGCGCGCATGCGGCCAGAGCGAAGCGGACGATGAAAATCATCTTCATGGGAACCCCGGACTTCGCGGTGCCGGTGCTGGACGCGCTCGTCGCCGCGGGGCACGCGGTCGTTGCGGCCTACACCCAGCCACCGCGGCCAGGCGGGCGTCGCGGGCGCGAGCTGGTGCCGTCACCCGTGCAGCGACGGGCCGAGGCGCTGGGCGTTCCCGTGCGGTCGCCGGTTTCCCTCCGGAAGGCGGAGGCGCAGGCGGACCTCGCGGCGCTGGACGCGGATGTCGGCGTCGTCGCGGCCTATGGGCTGATCCTGCCCCAGGCGGTGCTCGACATGCCGCGGCTGGGATGCCTGAACGTCCACGCCTCGCTGCTGCCGCGTTGGCGCGGGGCGGCGCCGATCCAGCGCGCGATCCTGGCGGGCGATGCCGAGACCGGAGTCGCGATCATGCAGATGGCGGCGGGGTTGGACACCGGGCCCGTGCGGCTGGAGGCGCGGACGTCGGTCGACAACAAGACCGCGGGCGACCTGACGCATGAACTGGCGTTGCTGGGCGCGGCGGCGATGGTCGAGGTGCTGAGCGATATCGATCGGCATCCGGCTGTCGACCAGCCGGACGAAGGCACGACCTACGCCGCGAAGATCGACAAGGCGGAGGCGCGGATCGACTTTTCAGCAGGTGCGGCGGCGATCGAACGGCAGGTGCGCGCGTTCAACCCCGTGCCGGGGGCGTATTTCGAGGTCGCGGGGGAACGGGTGAAGGTGCTGACGGCAGAAATCATCGCGCATGTCCCCCTCCGTCATCCCAGCGAAGGCTGGGATCTCCCCGAAACGGAGCGCACGCTTGCGGCACGAGACCCCAGCCTTCGCTGGGGTGACGGGGGGATGGCTGGCGGTGACGGCATGGCGAGGGGTGACGGCATTGTGTTGGACGACCATCTCACGATCGCCTGCACCGACGGCGCGATCCGTCCAACGTCGGTCCAACGCGCCGGACGCGGTGTCACGACCGCCGCCGACCTGCTCCGCGGCTTCCCGGTTCCGCCGGGCACGCAGCTTTGACCCGCTACGCGCTGACGATCGAATATGACGGCCGCCCGTTCATGGGCTGGCAGCGGCAGACGCACGGCGCGACCGTGCAACAGACGCTGGAAGATGCCGCCTTCGCGATGACCGGGGAACGCGTCGCGGTGCATGCCGCGGGGCGGACCGACGCCGGCGTCCATGCGCTGGCGATGCGCGCGCATCTCGACCTCACCGCGGACGTTGCGCCGTTTCGGCTGATGGAGGCGCTGAACGCGCTCGCCCGCCCCGCGCCGGTCGCGGTGCTGGCGTGCGAAACGGTCGCGGACGATTGGCATGCGCGCTTCTCGTGCCTTGGCCGCGCCTATGAATACCGCATCGTGAACCGCCGTGCGCCGCTGACCGTCGGCAACGGCCTGACATGGCAGGTCCCGCAACCGCTGGACACCAGCGCGATGGCGGCAGGGGCGGCGATGCTCGTCGGCCGGCATGACTTCACGACCTTCCGGTCGGCGCATTGCCAGGCCGACAGCCCGCTGCGAACGCTCGACCTATTGGATGTCGTGCGCGACGGGGAGGCGATCGTCGTCCATGCCGCGGCGCGGTCGTTCCTGCACCATCAGGTGCGATCAATGGTCGGCTGCCTCGCGCTCGTGGGTATGGGGCGCTGGTCGCCCGACGACTTGCGCGCGGCGCTTGATGCCTGCGACCGATCGCGGCTGGGGCTGAACGCGCCGCCCGATGGGTTGTACTTCGTGTCGGCTACCTACTGAACCGAGCCGCCAGTTCGACATGCGTCGACCAGCGGAACTGGCCGACCGGCCGCACCCAATCGATCCGCCAACCGCCTTCGCACAACAACTTCGCATCGCGCGAGAAGGTACTGGGATCGCACGAAACATAGGCGATCGCCCCGACCCGGCATGCGGCCAGCGCGGCCATCTGCTCGCGCGCACCGGCCCGCGGCGGGTCCAGGACCACCGCCCCGAACCGGTCGAGCTCCGCCACGGTGAGCGGTCGCCGATATAGGTCGCGATACTCCGCGAACACCGGTCGCCGCGCGAGATGCGCCGCGCCCTTCAGCGCCATCACCGCCTCGCGCGACCCCTCCGCCGCATAGACCTTGCCCGGCAACGACAGTGCGAAGGTACCTAGCCCGGCGAACAGGTCGGCGACCGTCGCCGCCCCCGCCACCGCGTCGCGTACGGCGGCGACCAGCGCCGCTTCCCCTTCCACGGTCGCCTGCAGGAACGCCGCATGCGGCAACGGCACCGCGACGCCGCCGAGCGTGATCGTCGCCGCATCGGGTTCCCACCGCGTCTCCGGCCCCGATCCGTCGTCGATCGCGAACCGGGCGACGCCGTGGCGCTCGCAAAAGGCGGTGATCGCCTCCGCCGCCGGCAATCCGTCGGCGGTCACGTTGGTAACGAGGATATCCGCGCCCTGGTCGGCCAGCGTCAGGTGAACGTCGCTGCGCCGCTTCAGCTTCAGCCGCTGGAGCAGGATCCTGAGCGGCGCGACGAGCGCGAACAGCTGCGGCGACAGGATGTGGCATTCCTGGATGTCCACGATCGCATGGCTCGCCGCCGCCGCGAAGCCCAGCGTGATCCGCCCGCCCTTCGCCTCGGCATGCAGCGTCGCGCGCCGCCGGCTCCGGGGTGGGGAAACCGATGCGGGGGCGATCGGCGCGGTCAGCCCCTGCCCGTCCAGCGCGCTGGCGATCCGGTCCTCGACGAACGCGGCGTAGCTCTCGTCGTCGAGCTGCTGGAGCTGGCATCCGCCGCACGTGGGGAAGTGACGGCATGGCGGCACCTGGTGATGCGGGCCCCAGTCCAGCGCGCCGCCATCGGTCAGCCGATCGCCGGGGGCAGAGAACGGCACGTGCCGGCCGTCTTCGGTAACGCCCTCTCCCCGCGCCGAAATGCGGCGGACGATGCTCATAGCGATGCCCGCGCCGCGGTCAGCGCCGCGGCCAGATCGTCCGCGATGAACGCCGGCCCGGCGCGCCGCGCCGCCTCGCCGTGCAGCCAGACGCCCGCACACGCCGCATCGAACGCATCGCCCAGCCCCGCCAGCATCGCCGCGATCGTCCCCGCCAGCACGTCACCCGTCCCCGCGGTCGACAGCCAGTCGCTGGCGTCCTTCGCCACGCGCACCCGCCCGTCGGGCGCCGCGATCACCGTATCCGCGCCCTTGAAGACGACCACCGCGCCCGATCGCCGCACGGCATCGCGCGTTCGGGTGATCTTGTCCGCGTCCGATTTGCCGAAGAGCGCATCGAACTCGCCGCCATGCGGAGTCAGGATCGCGCCGGGTGCGCGCACGGCGATCGTCGCGGGATCGGTGAGGCGCAGCGCATCGCCGTCGATCACCATCGGCCGGCCGCAGTCGAACGCGTGCGCGAGCTTCGCCCGTGCCGCGTCGTCGCGGCCGAGTCCGGACCCGACCAGAACCGCACCGATTCGCCGGTCGCCGATCGCCGTCGCGTCCAGCGGCTTGCGGACGAGGGCGTGCGGCGACCCCGCCGTATCACCCAGCAACAGGACATAACCCGCCCCCGCGCGCATCGCGGCGACGCTCGCCAATTCCGCCGCCCCGGGCATCGCGCCGGCGATGACGGCGACCATCCCGCGGGTATATTTCTGCGCGTCGGGCCCCGGTGCGGGGAGCGACGGACGGTCGAGGATGTGCGCGTCGCCGTCCACCGCGATGCCGATGTCGAGCAGCCGCACCGATCGGGCGTAGCGCGCGGCAGGCTGGAGCAGATGCGCCGGTTTCACCGCGCCGAGTGCCAGCGCCAGGTCGAACACCGGCGGCACCGACAGCACCGCGCCATCGTCCGTCGCGACGCCGCTCGGCAGGTCGACGGCGATCGTCAACCGCGCCGCCGCCGCCAGGTCCCGCAGACGTACCGCCACCGCATCGTCGATCGGCCGCGACAGGCCGGTGCCGAACAGCGCGTCGATCAGCACCGGGTCGGGTGCGGCGTCGGACAGACGCTCGACCGGACCGTCCCAGCCGGCGGCTGCGGTCTGGCAGGCGGCGCTCGCCGGCGACGCCGACGCGGCCACCCGGACGGGCAGCCCCATCGCCTTCAATCGCGTCGCAGCGACATAGCCGTCGCCGCCGTTGTTGCCCGGGCCGCACAGGACCAGCACCGGCCCGCCCGCCGCAAGCCGACGTACCGCAACGGCGACGGCATCGCCGGCGCGCGCCATCAGCGTATCGACGGTGACGTTACCGGTCATCGCCGCCGCCTCGGCCGCACGCATTTCGGTCGCCGTCAGGATCAGGCGGCCGTCGATGGGGATCACTTCGCCTTGACCGTCGCCGGCAGCCGGTATCGATCGCCGCCGATCGCGACGTCGATCGTGTCGGGCGATACGATCGTCACCACCGCGCGCTCCGCGCCGTCGCCGGCGATCACGCCGCGGCCGTCCTTGGTGACCAGCAACCGGTGGAACGCGCCGTCGGGATGGCGCACGGTGAGCATCAGCCCGCTATCGCCCGCCAGTCGATCGACCGTGCACAGGCGCGCCAGCGGCGCCGTACCATGGGCGCATTCGATCCGGTCCTCGTCCGCCGCCACCGGGATCGCGGTGGCGTTCGACCCGCTCGTCGGCTGGCCGTGGCAGGCGCCGAGCAGCAGCAACGCGCCTGCGCTAGATATCCGCATAGACATGGGTTTCCGCCGAGGCTCCCGGGTGCGTCACCGCACCCGCATAGGCCGGGCCGACCGTCTTCGCATAGCGCCACAGCGCGCCCGACCCGTAATCGGTCGCGCGCGGCACCCACCGCACACGCCGTGCCGCGAGAATATCGTCGGCGACCAGCAGGTCGATCGTCCCCGCCTCCGCATCGATCCGGATCGTGTCGCCGTCCTCCACCAGGGCGATCGGACCGCCCTCCGCCGCCTCCGGGCCGACATGCCCGATGCAGAAGCCGCGCGTCCCGCCCGAAAAGCGCCCGTCGGTGATCAGCGCGACCTTCTCGCCCAGCCCCAGCCCGTACAGCGCCGCGGTCGTCGACAACATCTCGCGCATGCCGGGCCCGCCCTTGGGGCCTTCGTAGCGGATGACGATGACCTCGCCCTCGTTGATGGCGCGCGCCTCGACCGCGGCGAAGCAATCCTCCTCGCAATCGAACACCCGCGCCGGCCCTTCGAACACCAGCCGGTGCATGCCTGCGACCTTCACGATCGCGCCGTCGGGCGCCAGGCTGCCGCGCAAGCCCACCACGCCGCCGGTGGGCGACAGCGGCGTCTTGACGTCGTAGATCACCTTCTGGTCCGGGTTCCACGTAACCCGATCGATATTCTCGGCGAGCGTCTTGCCGCTGACCGTCATGCAATCGCCCTTCAGGAAGCCGCCCGCCATCAGCGTCTTCATCAGCATGTACACGCCGCCCGCCTCGTACATGTCCTTCGCGACATAGCGACCGCCGGGTTTCAGGTCGGCGATGTACGGGGTGGTCTTGAAGATCTCGGCGACGTCGAACAGGTCGAAGG
>CAXTVB010000024.1:0-16131 GCA_964247555.1 uncultured Sphingomonas sp.
TGCGGCACCTTGATCGTCGGCGGGATGGCCGTGGCGGGCTGGGCGGCAACCGAACCGTTGGCCGGCACGGCCACGGCGCGGCGGAAATCCTGCGCCAGGTAGTCGAGCAGGCGGGCCTGGTCGGCGAGGCCGTTGCCGTATTCCTCGGTGGCGGCGTAGCTCTTTTGCAGCGCGATGACGCCGGTCAGCGTGGCGACGACGTCCGGATCGGCGAGCGCCGCACCGATCCGCCCCGGCACCTCGCCCGACAGATGCATCGCGAAGCCGCGATCGGTGATCGCCCAGCGGATCAGGTCGTCCGACGCCGGCAAGGTCGTGGCGAACGGCGCCTCGATCGCGAGCCCGATCGGGTCGGCGGTCACCAGCGCCGCCGCGGCGCCGTCGCCGAATTGCAGCATCGCCAGCAACGGCTCGATCGCGATCGCGGGCTGAAGGTGCAGCGTCGACAGTTCGACCGCGATCACCAGCACCCGCGCCGACGGATCGGACCGGACGATATGGCGCGCGCTGCGCAATGCGGCGACCGCCGCGTAGCATCCCATGAACCCCACCAGCAGCCGTTCGACCTGCGGCGAAAGGCCGACTCGGCGCGCGATGATCTGGTCGATTCCGGGCGCGACGAAGCCCGTGCAGCTGGCGACGACCAGATGCGAGATGGAATCCAGCGACAACATGGTCGATAATCGATCTATTGCGGCGATCGCGAGCGTTGGTGCGGCATCGGCATAGATAGCCATCCGATCGCCCGTGCCGGGGTGCGGATCGTCGGCGTAGAAGCCGCCGGCATCGACCGGCGATCCGCCGTCCGGCCCGGGGGCCAACACCGACCAGCGGTGGTCGATGCCCGCGCGCCGCACCATACGGCCGAAGACGCCGGCCGATCGCGGTTCGATTCGCGTGCGCGCCCAGGCGATGAACGCCTCGTGCACGTCGTGATCGGGGACCGCGGTCGCGACCGCGTTGAGATAGGCGGACAAACTGTTCCTTTCCGAAACGACTCGTCAACGTGCGAACGATCGATCGAGACCCATCGCATACGCCGTCTTACGCGCCCCAAACGATATGCCATGATACTTGACACGACGATGGAGTGGGCTGACGATCTTCGGACAAGGCATGCCGCAAGTGCGACGGCGCGGGGGGAACGCCAGGTGGAGCAAGAATCGGTCATCGCGCTGATCCGCGATCTGACTTCGCGATTGTCGGCTGTCGCGACGGAATTCGGGGACCGGGCGGAACGCGCGGTGAAGGCGGATACGGATCCGACAACGGACGCGGCACCGGCATTTACCGGCCAGGCCGCGACGGGAACGGCGGCGATCCGGCGCATGCACGCGGAACGGCTGATCGCCGAACGCCGCGCCCGCCGCGCCTATTTCGCGCCGGACCTGTTCCACGAACCCGCCTGGGACATGCTGCTCGCCTTGTTCCTCGCTAACGAGGAAAACCGCATCCTGCACGTGAAGGCGCTGGTGGCGTCCAGCGATGCGCCCGTCACCACGTCGCAGCGCTGGATCGACCATCTCCACAAATTGCGGTTGATCGACCGGGTCGGCGATCCCGACGACCGCCGCCGGGTGGAGATATCGCTCAGCGATACCGGGCTGACCGCGATCCAACGCTACCTGGACGCCATCGCCACGGGCTGACGCGAACCAACGGTGTTCACGCACCGATTGCGCTTCGCACTACATCCACCGGTTCCCCCCGCGGATACGGGGCTCGGGGCAGATAGCGACACGGTACGCACATTGCGGCCCGCAAGAGCGCCCTTCCCGCGAACGCGGGATACCGGCGGCTCACAGCTCCGTGGCGACTCGGTGATCGACCTTCGAGACCGTTCGCCCCGGATCGCGTTGCAATTTGCAATCAAATCGGATCGGCCCGACCCGTTTCGACCTCTATCATCCCGATTCATCCCGAGATGAGACTTGTTCCGGGTGAACTTACGATCGTCCAAGACTAACTCCGACTGAATTATCCCCGATTTGGCTTTGTAGCCTTTGCTTAAGCACGCCCCACCGATGGTACCGTTCGATCTTGGAAAGACGGTATTGTGTCAGGGACGACCAGAAGGCGGGAAAGGGCAGGCGAATGCTGGCAGCGGCGTGTCGGCGCGCGCGCGTGCGTCGCCGCGCTGGCGCTGGCCGCCGCGCCCGCCTTCGCCGCCGATCCGGGCACGCATATCGACAATGTCGCGACGCTGCGGTTCGTCGTGGGCGGGGTGGACCGGGCCGTCCAGTCGAACACCGCCAGCATCGTCGTCGCCGAACGGCTCGACCTTACGCTGGTGCGCACCGGGTCGGGACCGGTCGCGCGCGATCCGCGGACGACCATCGCCGCGGTGCTGACCAACGGCGGTTCGGGCCATGAAGCCTTCGCAGTCACCGCCACCATCGGCACGACGGCGGCGAACGGCGCGATCGTGGCGGTCGATGTCGACGGCAACGGCCAGTACGACCCTGCGCACGACACGCTGCTGACGGGCGGCCAGACGCCGGTGCTCGCCCCCGGCGCGACCCTCGCGCTCGTGATCGTCGCGGATACCAGCGCGGCCGGCACCGCGTCGCTGACCATCGGGGCCAAGGCGCTGACCGCATCGGGCACGCCCGGCACCGTCGCCGCCGGCGCGGGCGATGGCGGCGGCGATGCCGTCGTCGGCCCGACCGGTGCGGCGGCATCGGTCACGATCGGCGTCGTCGACGCGAACGCTCAGCCGACGCTGACCAAGGCGCAGGCGATCCGCGCGCCCGACGGCAGCGACAAGCCGGTCAGCGGTGCGATCGTTACCTACACGCTGGATGCGGCGTTCAGCGGCCCGACCGCCGGCGTCCGCATCGCCGATCCCGTCCCCGCGGGCACCCGCTACGTCGCCGGCAGCCTGACGCTGGATGGTGCGGCATTGTCCGACGCCGCGGATGCCGATGCCGGCCAGGCGGACGGCGCGACGATCGCCGTGTCGCTCGGCGCGATCCCCGCGGCGTCGACCCACCGCGTCCAGTTCCAGGTGCAGATCCAGTGAGGAGCCCGTCCATGTCTTTTGCCCGAACCACCCTCCGCCGTGCCGTCGCGCCCGGCTTGATCGTGCTTTCGCCCGCGATCGCGATCGCCGCCGCGGGGCCGTTGCAGGTCACGAGCAGCATAATGGTCGAACACCGCGCCGCCGCTGCGGACGGCACGACCCGCGTCGCGCTGGTCAAGGCGACGAAGGTCGTGCCCGGCGACCATGTCGTCTTCGTCACCGCCTTCGCGAACACCGGCAAGCAGCCGATCGCCGACCTCGTGCTCGCCGATCCGATCCCCGCGTCGATCGCGTATCGCGCGGCCGATCCCGGATCGCCTGCGCCCGAATTGTCGGTCGACGGCCGGACCTTCGGTCCGCTCGCCACCCTTCGCGTCGCGCTGCCCGCTGGCGGAACCCGCGCCGCGACCGCCGACGACGTCACCGCGGTGCGGTGGCGGCTGACCGCCCCGCTCGCCCCCGGCGCGCATGGCGAACGCGCCTTTCGGGCGATCCTGAAGTGACCACCAAGACCCCCCCCAGGAAAACTGGCCCAAGAAACGAAACAGGAGGAGCAATCACCATGTCCAAGCAGACTTTGCGGCTGCTGCTCACCGGGACGGCCATCGCCGCCTCGGTCGGCAGCGCGCACGCACAAGCGGTCGGATCCGGCACCGCCGCCGGCACCGTCGTCACCAATACCGCACAGGCCAGCTATACGGTCAACGGCGCCGCGCAGACCGCGTCGTCGAACACCGCGACGTTCGTCGTCGATCGCAAGGTCAATCTGACCGTCGTCGCCGTCCAGACCAGCAACACGCAGGTCAGCCAGGGACAGACCGGCGCCGTCCTGACGTACAAGGTCACGAACACGACCAACGGTACGCAGGATTTCAACCTGTCCGCCGACCAGACGGTGACGACGGGCGTGTTGCCCGTCACGTCGAACTTCGGCGCGACCAACCTGCGCATCTTCGTCGATTCGAACGGCAACGGCGTCTATGATCCCGGCGTCGACACCGCGACCTATATTGACGAGCTGCCCGAGGACGGTTCGGCGACGGTCTTCGTCGTCGGCGACGTCCCCAATACCGCGGGCGAGACCTATGACATCGTATCGCTGAAGGCGACCGTCGCCGCGGGTGGCACCCCCGGCACGCAAGGCACGGCGCTGGTGCCGACCGATCCCCTGCTGCCCGACAACCAGGCGGCGGTGGATATCGTCTTCGCCGACAACGACTCCGACGGCCTGCTCGGCCCCGATATCGCGCGCAACGGCTCCGGCCGTGCCTATGCCGCGTACGAAGTCAGCGTGCACAATGTCGCGCTCAGCGTCGTGAAGTCGTCGCTGGTGCTGTCGGACGGGGTGAACCTGACCAATCCCAAGGCGTTGCCGGGCGCGGTCGTGCAATATTGCCTGACCGTCAACAACGCGACGCTGGGCACCGCGGCGAACGGCATCACGCTGACCGACGTCGTGCCCGCGAACACCACCTATGTCCCCGGGTCGATCCAGGTCGGCGCACTCGGCGGCGCCGGCGTCTGCCTGACCGGCGGCGTGCCGATCGCGGACGATGGATCGACGATAGGTCTTTATGGCGGGTCGTTCAACACGACCAGCAAAACGGTCACCGCGACGATACCGACGCTCTTGGGCGGTACGTCTCTCGCGGCGAGCTTCCGCGTGACGATCAACTAGCCCCCCAGATCCCACGCAGAGGAGCACCACAGGCCGGTGCGCGGGTTAATCCCCGCGTACCGGCCGACGATCCCCCATGTCCAAAGCCGGCCGCCTTTCGCGCTTTTGCGCCGCCCTGATCGGGCTCGGCAGCAGCCTTACGGCCGCGCAGGCGCAGACGCATGTCGCCAATACCGCGACGCTGAACTGGACCGCACCCGACGGCGCGCATTCGCTCGCATCGAACACCGTCGCTTTCGACGTGCCGATCGCGAAGCGCCCGACCAAGCTCAGCTTCCGCCTGCCGCCTCCCGGCTATCAATTCAGCGGCATGTCGTGCCAGACGACGCCGACCCCCGTCTTCGTCCCCGCACCGATCGACGCCGCGACCTTTGCCGCGTCGCCGGGGACCGAGGCGGTCGACATCTATACCGACATGATCCTCGTCCTGGACAATCAGGGCGGCAACCACGACCCGACGGTGCGCGAAACCGCGGTCATCCAGGTCGATGTCGGCCCGTCGCATGTCAGCCTGACGCTGCTTGAGACCGCACCCGACAGCGGCATCTTCGCCGGCGGCATTCCTGCGACCGCGACGGGCAAATATCCCGATCTGGACCCTTGCGACGTGCGTGGCGGCCGCGGCGGCGACTCGATCAAGCTGAGTTTCGCCGAGGATGCGTACAGCCTGGCGTCGAGCTTCTCGATCCTGATCGATCCGGCCGGGTTCGTGTTCGATTCGCGGACCGCGGCACTGGTCGACGGCGCGACGGTGACATTGGTCGACGCCAGCGGCCAGCCGGCCACCGTTTACGGCGACGATGGCAAGAGCCGCTATCCCTCCACCGTCGTGTCCGGCCAGGCGGTGACCGATGCCAGCGGTCGCGTGTATCCGGCAGAGACCGGTCGCTATCGCTTCCCGCTGGCGCCGCCGGGCACCTATTTCCTGAAGATCCAGCCGCCCGCCGATTATAGCGCGCCGACGACGGTCGATCACGGCGCGATCGCGGCGCTGAAGGATCCGACGGGCAAGCCGTTCATCCTGAAGGATGCGAGCTATGGCGGCAGCCTGACGCTCGATTATACCGGGCCGTTCTTCGCCGACATCCCGATCGATCGCAGCGCCGCGACCAGCGTGCTGCTGACCAAAGTGGCATCGGTGCGCGAGGCGTCGCCGGGCGATTTCGTCCAATATCACCTGACCGCGATCAACCGCGGCACCGGCGCGACCGCGGCGGCGCATATCGCCGACAATCTGCCCACCGGACTGCGGTACCAGAAGGGTTCGACACGGGGTGTCGCCGAGGCCGTTGTCGCCGCGGACGGCCGGACGCTCGACTTCACCCTCCCGCCTCTCGCACCCGGCGGAACGGCCGACATAACCTATGTGGTTAGCGTAGCGCCTGGCGCACCGATCGGCGAGGCACTGAACCGGGCGCAGATCGTCGGCGCGGGCGGTGCGGTCAGCAACCAGGCGATGGCGTCGGTCCGGCTGCGCGCGTTGCTGTTCACCGACGCCATGACCGTCATCGGCCGCGTGACCGAGGGCGATTGCGGCGACCCCATCGCGCATCGCCGCGGCGTACCCGGCGTCCGTATCCTGCTGGAAGACGGCACCTTCGTCATCACCGACCGCGACGGACTGTACCATTTCGAGGGCGTCCGGCCCGGTCGCCACGTCGTCCAGATCGACACCGCCAGCATGCCCGCGAGCCATGTCGCGGTCGCGTGCGACACCGATACCCGCCAGGCGGGCAGCGCGATCTCGCGCTTCGTCGAGGGCGATGGCGGTCTGTTGAAGCGCGTCGATTTCCAGTTGAAGCCGACCGGCAAGGCGGCGGCCCCGGTCGATACGCTGCCGATCGCCGTCGCCGATGACGGTGCGGCCGCGGGCAACCGCGACTGGCTGACCGGGCAGAGCGCGGGCGTGGAATGGCTCTTCCCTACCGTCGACCACAATCCCCGCGCCCCCGTGGTGCGCGTCGCGATCAAGCACCGCCCCGGCCAGCGCGTCGCGCTGTCGGCGAACGGCGTGCAGGTCGATCCGCTGAGCTTCGACACGACGGACAGCGATGTGGCGCGCGGCGTCGCGGTATCCAAATGGACGGGCATCCCGCTCCTCGCCGGCGACAACCGCCTGAGCGCGCGCGTCCTCGATGCGTCGGGCGCGGTCGTCCAGACGCTGGAACGGACCGTCCATGTCTCGGGCGCACCGGCCCGCGCGGAATTCGATGCGTCGCACAGCCGACTGATCGCCGACGGCCTGACCCGCCCGCTGATCGCGGTGCGCGTGACCGACAAGGACGGCCACCCCGCCACCGCCGGCAGCATGGTGCCCTTCACCGTCGATGCCCCCTACACGCCGGCACGCGACGTCGCGCTGGAGCAGCGCCGCCGCGATGGACAGGACCGGTCCTCCGCCACCGTCGCCACCGCCAATGCCCGCGTCGTCGGCGACGACGGCATCGCCTTCATCGCGCTGCAACCCACGACGCAGGCTGGGGCGGTGCATGCGCTGGTGTCGATGAAGGAGGAGAAACAGGTCCGTACCAGCGAGGTTCGCGCCTGGCTTGCGGCGGGACAGAAGGACTGGGTGGTCGTCGGCTTCGGATCGGGTACGCTCGGCTATGACATGCTGAAGACGCATTCGGCCGCGCTGCCGGCCGCCGAGCGCAACGGCGTGGTCACCGACGGCCAGCTCGCCTTCTATGCCAAGGGCCGGGTCAAGGGGTCCTGGTTGCTGACGATCGCCTATGACAGCAAGCGGACCTATGATCCCGATCGCGGGCTGCTCGGCACGATCGATCCCGATCGCTATTACACGGTCTATGGCGACGGCAGCCAGCAGGGTTACGACGCACCGACGCGCCGCAAGCTGTACCTGCGGCTGGAGCGTCGCCAATTCTACGCGCTGTTCGGCGATTTCGAGACCGGCTTCACCGAAACCCAGCTGACCCGCTACGACCGCACGCTGAACGGCGTGAAGGCGGCGTACGAGGGTACCCATGTCCGCGCGAACGGCTTCGCCGCGCATACCGACACGCTGTACCAGCGCGACGAGATCCAGGGGAACGGGCTATCGGGTCCCTATCGGCTGACCGCGCGGGGCATCGTGCCCAATAGCGACAAGATGACGATCGAGACGCGCGACCGCCATCTGTCCGAGCTGCTCCTATCGACGCAGCCGATGACGCGGCACATCGATTACGACATCGACACCGATCCCGGCACGATCCGGTTCCGCCAGCCCATCCTCAGCCGCGATGCGAACGGCGATCCCAATTTCATCGTCGTCGACTACGAGGTCGAAAGCGGCCAGTCCGCCAAGCTCGCCGCCGCCGGTCGCGTCGCCGCCAAGCTTGCGAAGGGCCGTGTCGAAATCGGTGTCAGCGGCATCCGCGACGAGACGGTCGGCATCCGCACCATTGCCGGCGTCGACCTGACAGCGCACATCACCCACGACACCGTCATGCGCGCCGAAGCGGCGACGGGCGGCATCGACGGCCTGGGTCACGACATCGCCTATCTGGTCGAGGTCGAGCATCACGACGCGCGGGTCGACCTGCTCGCCTATGTCCGCGACCAGGATGCGGGCTTCGGCGTCGGGCAGCAGAACCTGGTCGAATCGGGCACGCGCAAGATCGGGCTGGACGGCCGGGTGAAGCTGACCGACCGGCTGACCTTCACCGCCACCGCCTGGAACCAGCAGCAGCTGGTCGGCGCGGGCTCGCGCACCGCCGCCGAGGCGCGGATGGACTATCGCACGACGCAAGGCACGATCTTCGTCGGTGGCCAGTTCGCGAACGACCAGGGACTGGACGGCGGCGACCGCGACTCCCGGCTGCTGACGCTGGGCGGTAGCAAGGCGTTCTTCGACAATGCGCTGACCCTGACCGGGCAGACGCAATTCGCGCCCGGCGGCGACAAGGACAGCGTCGACTTCCCCGTCCGCCACCAGATCAGCGCGTCATGGCGGGTAAAGCCCGGCATCCGCCTGATCGGCGGATACGAGATTGCGGACGGTGCCGATTTCGTCGCGCACACCGCGCAGGTCGGGTTCGACGTGGCGCCGTGGCGCGGCGCGAAGCTGATGAGCACGCTGAACGAACAGGCGGCAGGTGAAAATGGCGCGCGCACTTATGCCCAGTACGGCATGAGCCAGTCGCTGCCGATCGGTCGCCACTGGACGGTCGACGCGACGGTGGATTCGACCGCGACGATCAGCGGGCATGTCAATTCCGCGGCGCAGGTGAACGCGTTCCAGCCCGTCGCGTCGGGCGGCTTCATCGGCCAGGACCAGACCAATGGCAGCTTCACCGCGGTCACCTTGGGCGCGGCCTACCGCGCGACGCACTGGTCGTGGAACGGCCGGATCGAGCGGCGCGTCGCGAATACCGAGAACCGCTGGGGCTTGACGAGCAATTTCCTGCGCGCGCTGGGCGAAGGCAAGACGCTGGCCGCCAGTATCAAGGCCTATACGCTGAAGGACCAGGCCGGCGTCACCGGCACCTATGCGGCAGGCGACGTCGCGCTGGCGCTGCGCCCGCTCGACAGCCGCTGGTCGGTGCTCGAGCGCTTCGAACTGCGCCACGAGCAAGCCGGTGCGGGGCTGACCGACAGCAACCTGCTGGGCGTACCCGCGTACGGCGCGGGCGAGCAGGTGACGACGCGGGTCATCAACAACCTGGCGATCAATTACCGCACTGGTGCGGAGGGCGCGGGCCACGGGTTCGAGGCGACGGTCTATTACGGTGCCAAATATGTCGACGGCCAGTTCGGCGACGATGAATATACCGGCTTCATCCATGTCGTCGGGTTCGATCTGCGCCGCGATATCGGCCACCGTTTCGATATCGGCGTGCAGGGTTCGGTCCAGCATGCGTGGAGCGCCGGCGCGGTCAGCTTCAGCGGCGGGCCGTCGGCGGGGATCAGCCCGGCGAAGAATGTCTGGATCAGCGCCGGGTACAATATCGCCGGCTACCGCGACCGCGACTTCGCCCAGGATCGCTACACCCGCCAAGGGCCGTACGTCACGATGCGCCTGAAATTCGACCAGCAGACCATCGGCGGCGCGACGCACGCGCTGTTCGGGGGCGGACGATGATCGGGCAAGCCGCTAGCCATGACAGGGGGATAGGACGGATGGCCATTTCGATCGACACGCACCAGATCAGCCACATCGCGCGGCCGGTCGCGCTGGACGACGCCGCCGAGCGCTTCGCCGATCTCGATCCGGTCGAGGCGGAGGCGACGATCGACGCCTTCGTCGCCGGCGCGATCGCGGCGTGGCGGCTGGAGGACGCGACCTATTGGCAACGCGTGAAGTTCCGCGCGCGGCTGATCCGCACGATGCGGCGAACCGAGGCGAAGACCGCGCTGTCGGAAGCAATATCTTTACCGCCCGGTGCGAAGGCGAAAGGCTAAGCCATGAGACAGCCAGACCCCGAAACGCTGCGCGAGACGCCGCCCGATCCTGTCGCCGCATCCGCTGCGACGGCGTCGGAGCGTCGCACAGGCAAGCGCCATTCGCTGGTGCTGCTGATCGGCAAGGTGCTGGACCCGGCTGGCGCGCGTGCGTGCCTGGTCCACGACGTCTCGCCGACCGGGCTGATGGCGCGGTTCACGCAACTGCCGGTCATCGGCCAGCCGATCTGCATCGAGATCCGCGGCCTGCCGCCGATCGACGCCACCGTCCGATGGGTCAAGGGATTCAAGGCGGGGATCGAATTCGACACGCGCCAGGACGTGGAATGCGTGTTCAAGGTGAAGCGCGAAGACGGCCTGGTCGCGCGCGCACCGCGTTTCCCGGTCAACGCGCCGGCATCGCTGCGCATCGGCGCGCAACGGATCAAGGCGGAGGCGCTGGACATTTCCCCCGGCGGCGCGAAGCTGACCGCGGACGTCAGCCTACAGCGCGGCCAGACGGGCCAGATCCTGCTGACGGAAACCGGCACCGCGTTGTTCGGCACGGTGTGCTGGGCCTATGACGGCCGCTTCGGCTTCAAGTTCGTGGCGCCGCTGCCGCTGGCGACCTTGTCGGAGATCTTGGCGAACCAGCAGACGCATCTGGCGGCGGCGGAATAGGCATTCGCGGGTTCGTTCACGCGTATCGCACGCCCGTGATCACGCGCCCGCGCCAGCCCTCAAACGGACCGCGCAGCCTCGTCATCGGCTAGTGCGCCGATCAGCAAGGTCCGGATCGCCTGCAGCGGCGTGCCGGCCGCAAATGACGGCGAAGCGGGCGGAGTGCCCTCTCCCGACAACAATTGCTGCACGCCGCGCATCGTATAGCCGTCGCGGCTGAGCAACTGATCGATGCGGCGGACCAGCGCGACATCCTCGGGCCGGTAATAACGGCGATTGCCCGCGCGCTGGACCGGGCGCAGCTGTACGAACCGCGTCTCCCAATAGCGCAGGATATGCGCGGGCAGCCCCGTGTCGCGCGAAACTTCGCCGATCGTCCTGAACGCCGTCGCGGCCTTTGCGGGCACGTCGCGCGGCACGGTCTTGTGGTTACCCGGCGCCGACGATGCGGTCACGCATCATCTGGCTGGCGCGGAAGGTCAGGACGCGGCGCGGCGCGATCGGCACCTCGACCCCGGTTTTCGGGTTGCGGCCGACGCGTTCGCCCTTGTCGCGCAGGACGAAGGTGCCGAATCCCGAAATCTTGACGTTCTCACCACGCGACAGTGCGGCGCACATGTCGTGCAGGATATGCTCGACGATCTTCCCCGAATCGGCGCGCGACAGGCCCACCTTGCGGTGGAGCATCTCGGCCAGGTCTGCGCGGGTCAACGTGCCCGCGGGCATCACACTCATATCCATCTGCAAAAGCCCTCCCCGGCATGCCCGATCAGGCGTATCACACGGACCGAAGCCAGGAAAAGCGGAAAATTGTCGGATACGTAACGATAACGGGACACGCGCCGCGTCAGAAGCGGACGATCGCGGCCCCCCAGGTGAAGCCGCCGCCCATCGCCTCCAGCACGACGATCTGCCCTTCCCGGATACGCCCGTCACGCACGGCCACGTCGAGCGCGAGCGGGACCGACGCGGCGGAGGTGTTGGCATGCCGGTCGACCGTCACCACGACCTTCGCGGCCGGCAGGCCGAGCTTGCGCGCGGTCGCGTCCAGGATACGCGCATTGGCCTGATGCGGCACGACCCAGTCGACCGCGTCCGAGGTCAGGCCGGCGATTACCAAAGCTTCTTCCATAACGGATGCCAGGTTCACGACCGCGTGGCGGAACACCTCGCGCCCCTTCATCCGGAGCTTGCCGACGGTTCCCGTGGTCGACGGGCCGCCATCGACATAGAGCAGCCCGTTGTGGCGACCGTCGGCGTGCAGCTTCGCCGCCAGGATGCCGCGACCGATGGCGTCGTCGCTCTCGCGCGCCTCCAGCACGATCGCGCCCGCGCCGTCGCCGAACAGCACGCAGGTGGTGCGATCCTCCCAGTCGAGGATGCGGCTGAACGTCTCCGCGCCGATCACCAGCGCGCGTTTCGCCGCGCCGCTTCGCAACATGCTGTCCGCGACCTGGACCGCGTATAGGAACCCCGAACATACCGCGGCGATATCGAACGCGACGCAATCGTCGATGCCCAGCAGCGCCTGCACCTTCGTCGCGGATGCGGGGAAGGTCTGGTCGGGCGTGGCCGTCGCCAGCACGATCAGGTCGATATCCTGCGCATCCGCTCCCGCCGCTGCCAAGGCGGCGCGGCAGGCGTCGGCGGCCAGCGTCGCGGTCGTCTCGTCCGGGCCTGCGATGTGGCGGAAGCGGATGCCGGTGCGCTCGACGATCCATTCGTCGGTCGTGTCGACCTCCAGCGCCAGTTCGGCATTCGACACGCGCCGGACCGGCAGCGCGGAACCGGTGCCGATGATGACCGAACGGATCACGCCGCCTGCTCCATATGCCCCAGATCGTCGCCGATGCGGCGGCACAGGTCGTTGCGCACCATCTTCACCGCGTTGCCGATCGCGGTCGCGACGCCGATCTCGTTCGCGCCGCCGTGGCTCTTCACCACGATGCCGTTCAGGCCCAGAAACACGGCGCCATTATGATTGTTGGGATCCAGGTGGTCGCGCAGCAGCTCGGTGGCGGGGCGCGAAATGAGAAATCCGATTTTCGAGCGCATCGAACTGCTGAACGCACGGCGCAGCAGATCGGCGACGAATCGCGCGGTGCCCTCCGCGGTCTTCAGCGCGATATTGCCGGAGAAACCGTCGCACACGATCACGTCAACTTCGCCGCGCGACAGGCGGTCGCCCTCGATGAACCCTTCGAATCGCATCGGCAGGTGGGTCGCGGCGCGCAGGCGCGCGGCGGCGTCGCGGATCTCGCCGGTACCCTTCTGGTCCTCGCTGCCGATGTTCAACAGCGCGACGCGGGGATGTTCGAGGTCGAGCGTCGTGCGCGCATAGGCGGCGCCCATCACCGCGAACTGCACGAGGTTGCGCGCATCGCACTCCGTGTTCGCGCCGAGGTCGAGCATCACCATATCCGTCGCGCCCAAGGTCGGCAGCAAGGCGGCAAGTGCGGGGCGGTCGATCCCCGGCAGCATGCGCAGCGACAGTTTCGCCATCGCCATCATCGCACCGGTATTGCCGCTGGAAACGGCGGCGGCGGCGCGGCCCTGTTTCACCAGGTCGATCGCGATGCCCATCGACGTCGTCTTCGCCCGGCGGATCGCCTGGGTCGGCTTCTCGCTGGACCCGACGACCTCGGGCGCGTGGACGATCTCGGCGTGCTGGGCGAGGTTGGGGTGGCTCGCCAACCCCTCGCGGATCGACGGTTCATCGCCGACCAGCAGAAACCGCGTGCCGTCGAACCGTCGGCGCGCGCGTGCGACCCCGGCCAGCATCACGGCAAGCCCGTCATCCCCACCCATCGCATCGACCGCGATCAGCGCGCGATCGGACGGGAAATGATCGGACATGCGTATCAGCCTCGCTTGGGTCGATCAGCCCTCGACCGAGACGATCTCACGGCCGTTATAATGGCCGCACGAACCGCACAGATTGTGCGGACGCTTCAATTCGCCGCAATTGGGGCATTCCTGAAACGAAGCGACGACCAGCGAGTCGTGGCCACGGCGCATGCCGCGCTTGGAGGGCGAAGTCTTTCTTTTGGGGACGGCCATTTCGGCACCTTATCAGTCTGGACCAGGATCGAGCGACCGGATCGAAAGCATATGCGACCGACGGCAATACCGGCGGCCGCGTGGGCTGACGGCCGGACGCATCGCGAAGGGTGGCGCTATAGCGATTCTCGTCCGCGTTGCAAGCATCGCGGTCCGGTGGCAGGGACCGCGCCTAGCATAAGGGGGGACAGGATGATTTTGCCGGTAACGCTGACGATCGCGGCCGCGGCGGCGGTCATCAATCTCTGGCTTGCGTTTCGAATCGTGCCCACCCGGCTGAAGGACAAGGTCCTGGTCGGCGACAATGACGATCCGCGGCTGCGGTCGCGGATGCGTGCGCATGCCAATTTCGCCGAATATGCGCCGGTCATCCTCATCCTAATGTCCCTCATCGAATTGTCGGGTGCATCGCCTTCATGGCTGTGGATTGCTGGTATCGCCTTCGTCTTGGCGCGTGTCGCGCATGGGCTCGGCATGGACCGCACGACAAGCAGTCCGCTGCGCGGAGGTGGCGCGGTGGCGACCTGGGTGATCCTCGCGCTGCTGGCGGGTTGGGCCATCGCCATCGCGTACCGGGCCGGCCCGGGCATCACGCATGATGTAATCTTGACCGCACCATCGGCGCGCGGGTGATGCGCGCCCTCCTCGCCCTCGCCGCGCTGCTGACGATCGCGAGCGCCGCAAGTGCGCAGACCGAGGGTCCGATCGCCGCTGATCGGCTGTCCGCCGATGTGAAGACGCTCGCCTCCGACGCGTTCGAGGGTCGCGCGCCCGGTACGCCCGGCGAGGCGAAGACGGTCGACTGGCTGATCGCCCGCTTCAAGGCGATGGGGCTGGAACCCGGCGGCCCGGACGGTGCCTGGACGCAGCCGGTACCGCTGGTCCATACGCGCCTGGCGACGGGTATGATCGCGGCGGGCACCACGCGGCTTGTGCAGGGCCAGGACATCTATGTCTCGACCGCGCGCGCGGTGGACCGGGTGGCGATCAGGGACGCCGCCATGGTCTTCGTCGGCTACGGTGTCCACGCACCCGAACGTGGCTGGGACGACTTCAAGGACATCGACCTGAAAGGGAAGATCGCGGTCTTCTTGGTCAACGATCCCGATTTCGAGGCGGTCGCGGGGGACGACGCCGCGGGCAAGTTCGGTGACCGGCGGATGACCTATTACGGCCGCTGGACCTATAAATATGAAGAGGCCGCGCGGCGCGGCGCGATCGGTGCGCTGATCGTCCACGACACGCCGGGCGCTGGCTATGGTTGGGCGACGGTCACCGCGCCGGCGGGCGAGAATTACGACATCGTCCGGTCCGACCCGACGTCGGTGGTGCTGCTCCAGGGCTGGCTGCAGGGCGATGCGGCGGCGAAGCTTTTCGCGGCGTCGGGTCTCGATCTCGCCAAATTGCGCGCGTCGGCGCGGCGCAGCGATTTCCGACCGGTCCTGCTGAAGACGCCCTTCGATGCAGACCTGCCCGTCACCCACGAGCGCGCCGAAAGCCGCAACGTGCTGGCGAAGATGACCGGGACGGGGCACCCGGACGAGGTCGTGATGCTCGGCGCACATTGGGACGCATACGGGCTAGGGAAGCCCGATGCGCAGGGTCGCACGATGCGTCCCGGTGCGAACGACGACGGACTGGGTGTGGCCGGCGTGCTGGAGATGGCACGTGCGTTCAAGGCGGCACCCCGAACCGACCGTTCGGTGGTGTTCGCCCTATGGAGCGGCGAAGAGCGCGGGCTGCTGGGATCGGAGACCTATGCGGTCGCGCCGGTCTATCCCGCGGCGAAGACGGTGGCGAACCTGACGCTCGACATCCTGCAGACCGCAGGGCCATCACACGACGTGCTGCTGGTCGGTGCGGGGCAGGATTCGCTGGAGGCCATGCTGGGCGATGCAGCGACCGCGCAGGGCCGCACAATCACGCCGGAGGCGCTGCCCGAGCGCGGGCTGTTCTACCGCGCGGACCATTTCTCGCTCGCGAAGCGCGGCGTGCCGACGTTGCTGCTGATGGCGATCAGCGGGGCCCCGGACTTGTTGACGGGCGGGCGGACGGCGGGGCAGGCGTGGCTCGACGGGTATATGAAATGTTACCACCAGACCTGTGACGCCTGGGACGCGAACTGGGACCTGCGCGGCGCGGCGGACGATGTTGACTTGGTCTATACCGTGGCGCGACGTCTGGCGGACGGACGCGATTGGCCGACATGGAGCGCGGGGTCGGAGTTCAAGGGCGTCCGCGACCAAACCGCGGCGCTGCGCAAGTAGCGAGCCTCCCCCCCACCCTCCCCCCCCCCTCCGCCGCCGGC
>CAXTVB010000025.1:0-3212 GCA_964247555.1 uncultured Sphingomonas sp.
CGCCCAGCCCGACGAGCCCGCCGAGCACCGCCGCACCGCCCGCGCCGATACCGCCACGACCGTGATAGCCGTAGCCACCGCCATGATATCCGCCGCCGCGATAGCCGCCGCCGTAACGCTGCGCCTCGGCCGGTGCCGCCGCCGTCAAGGCGGTCGCCGCCAGCGCGATGCCCAGACCCGCCTTCTTCAACAATCCGTTCATTTCGAGCCTCCTCAAAAATCGCCCGGTCCGCATCGGATATAACGCGCAAGGTGCGACCGTGTTTCAGGGGATAGGCGAGTCGGCCTGAACCGACCCGGAATATGTTGTTAAGACGAGGTTTATGCTGGCAACGCCCGCTTGGACCTGCTGCGCCGCGGCTTGACCGACGCGACCCCGTCCGCCGCGGGGATCGGCAGGCCCCCGCCCCGCCATCCGCCTCCACACCCGGCATCGTGCGCGCGACGAAGTCCGGCATGTCCGCGCCGGTCAGCATCCAGCGCGGCTCGTAGGGCTTTGCGGGATCGACGTCCTCCATGACGACACCCGACTCCAGCGTGCCGTGATAGGGACGAGCCGTCGCTCCGATCCGGACGAACGGCTCGTCGGGATCGTTGGCCAGCACTGCGTCGGCGTCGTCCCCCCCGCCGTCGATCACCGCGTCCCCCGCCCGCCGGCGCGCCGCGCACGCCGCCAGCGCCTCGGCGATCGCCGCATGCGCCTCGCCGTCCAGCGCGACCCCGGCGAACGCCTCGATCGCATGCGCGGGATCGGGCCGATCGGCCGCATCGCCGGTGATGACGGTGCGTACCGTGGTGGCCGACGCCTGCGCGACCGCACCGCCCGCCGGGGACGCGACGGCCGACGCGCCATCGCCGGCCGCCGCCGATGCGCTCGCCTCCGCGCGGCTGCTGAAATACTGGATCGTCGTGCGCTTGCCCGACGCGTCCTGCCCGTAATGGCGCAGGCAGAACATCAGCAGCGCATCGTTGCGCTTGCGGTTATACCCCATCAGCTTGCCGCCGACGAACACCGGCACCAGCTGCCCGTCGATCGCGCGTTCGAAGGCGATGTCCTTCAGCCGCTGCACCCCGAAATCGAGCGCGGCCTCCCACGCCCGCCGGAACTCGTCCGCCCCGGACGCGCGGCGCAGCGTGTAGCAATTCTGCTGCGCCATGTTGACCATAGCCGCGGCGCGGCTGACGCTGCCTGTATCGGCGAGCGCTTCGATAAAGGCGCGCTGGCGTTCGGGCGTCCAGCCGTCGTGGCGGTATTGGCGCGGGACGGGGGTGAAGTCGGGGACGGCGGGTCGCGCATCGGCGTCGACGGGGGTGCGGTTCTGCATGGGCTACGGTCCTTTCGCGCGAGTCGCCGGCGGGTGTGGCGAAAGCGGGGCGTGTAGGACAGGGTTTTGTTTTTGGTTTGTTCTGATGGATGCGCGCGGGGATCGGTAATTGCGAACAGGGACGACGGTCGAATTAGCTAATCGCACCGGGTTTGAACGACCCGCCGCATAGCGGCCTGGTCGAGGATGCGACCAACTGCTACGATACGGCTTGGCTTCGCCGCAACCGAGACCGCCACCAAAACATATAGTCGTATGTTAGGTTAAGGCTCGCTATCGCGGTTGAATAGCGCTCTCTTAAGCAGCCAAAAGACCGTGCTGTTCAAGCACCTTGACGGGGCCAGCAAGCGGCGGAACTACTAGGCCATCAGCGAAATACATGACCTCGGAACCTTGGCGCACAGTACGAGCGCTGTAACCAATGCTGTATATAGCGCGCGTGTACCCTTCATAGATGTCCCGGATGGGACGGACGTTGTCATAGGACACAATCCACTTGACCGTTCCAAGCTGCGCAACTGCATCCGCAACGGCCTCATGATCATCATGATGATAGAAGTGATAGTAGAGATCACGCCCTTTCACATAATATGGTGGGTCTAGGTAGACTAAGGTGTCCGTAGGCCACTGATTAGCCCCTTCTCTTAGGAAGGCGATCGCATCCAAGTTGCTGAGGGATATTCGATCGGACAATTGTGCGATGGCTTCAATCCTAGCGATGAGGTTCGGCGCGTTGTATCGCGCGTCGATTTTCCATGCTCCGCTTTGATCGCGTCCGCCGATAATACCAGCGTTAAGAATGCCAGACCGATTGGTCCGGTTCAGGAAGAACATCGCAAAGCCTAACGACAGGAAATCCTCAGCCTCGGCAGCTGCAAAAATCGCCTTCTGACGGTCCCACGATACGACGGTGCGGGGTGTATCGAAGACCAGTCGGCATAGCTCGTCAGGCGTCTCTAGTACCGCACGCCAAAATGCATGCACCGGTTTGGAAAGATCGTTGATCGCGATCGCGCTGACGTCGCCGCCGATTAGGAGATTGATCGCGATCGCGGCACCACCTGCATATGGTTCAGCGTAGAGGCTGCTTAAGCCGTTCTCGCGAATTATCGCGCGTATGTAGCTGGTTAGTTTTCCCTTGCCTCCTGGATACCGTAGCGGTGTGGTTCGATCGTGCCGCCGAGGCAGCGGCAGCCCCCCATCCATTTCAGGCCCAAACCTTCTCGAAGAACGGTCGAGCGTTGTCCCACGCGACAGTCAGGTCACGCTCTTTCGGCGAATAAAATGCGCTGTGGACGTAGCTGTTCAACGTGTCGATGTGCAGCGGGCTCGACTTATCGGCGATCCCGCGCGCGATGCCGTCCAGCTTCTTTCTGTCCATTCCCGCGGCGATCATGTGATTCATCGCCTCATCTACTTTGCTCTTGAGGCTCTTAAAATATTTGCCGCCGCCCGGTTTCGGCACCTCTAACGAGATACCATTCGCGGTCAGGTAATGGTCCGTTGACTGTTCCAAGAAGACTCGGAACAGCACCGATATAGCATGAGGAAATGCTATAAGAGGCAGGTTCCGTAACTCGCCAACGATTTCGATGATCTTCGGGTTCGAGACGTTCAGTGCGCAGTCCACTGTGATTAGCGTCTTCCGTACGGGCGCCTTCGGCTTCGGCTTCGGTTGCGCACTCTGGGGGAGCTTGCCCTTACCCCGACCAAAATCTTTCTCCGTCATGGAGTCCGCTACAATAGACGTGCCTGAGCGCTTTGTTAGATCAGGAAGATCGTTTCCGAAGCCTTTTACATAATCGGTCTGCTGACCTTTTAACTTAAGCTTGGTAACATTGACACTCCCGTTCGAAAGATCCCGAACGATCCGGGTTAGTGGCTTAA
>CAXTVB010000025.1:3222-15887 GCA_964247555.1 uncultured Sphingomonas sp.
AATAACCTCCGTAGCCGGCAAGTCAGTCAGGAGTTTCTCGCCAGAAATTTCGATGCCTATGAGCGCGCGAACCGCAGGCGTCCGGATCAAGCGCTCGAGCGTCGTTATTGGAAAGCGGGTTTGCACGTCAGCCCGCTCCTCATCAGTTAGATCGCCATGCTTCAGAACCAAGTCGAGGGCCTGCAAAGCAGGATCAGTGCCTCTGAAACGGGCCGACGCGACACCGTTCCAATCGACAATTCCAGCACCTTGGTTTTCACCCGTATGACGCTGACGAATCCAGGCGGCAGCCGATGCGCGGTCCGGCATCTGCCAGACGTCTAGCTTGGCTAGACCCCTGGTATCGAAGTCCTTCGCCAACGTAGCTAACCTGCGCTGAAGGTTGGGGCGAACTTCTATTCGCTGTAAAACCGACGGGTCGCGTAAGATGGTAAGAGCGGCAATGCGTCGGTTGCCTTCGATCACCGTAAACTTTCCCGGCTGGTCTGCCCCGATCACGAGCAGGCGATCCATCGGGTTTAGCCCGTCCTCGGCGATGCTCTGCGCTAGGACCACCAACTTTACGTCCTGATCCTCCAAGATTTTCTGCAGGGCGTCGTCCTGACTACCTGCCCTGCTGATCCGCGGATTTTCAAGGTCGAGCAGCAAACTACCGACCTCCACCTTTTTCGCCGGCATAACTTCCCCAATGCCATCATCGCGCCGGCCGACCCTACAGCCGCACGATCAGATGAAAAGGACAGATTGTATCCGATCTGAACCTAAACCGCCTCGTCATCCGCAACCTGTTCGGCCACTAAACGTAAAAGTTGATCAGTTTGGAGGTCCGCGCTCAAACAATCAACAGCCGCCGGACGGCGATACGCCAAGCTTGCGTCTGTATATTGAACGCTCGATCCCTGATTTCCATTATCAGCGCATCGCCGCGACCATCCGGGGAGCGGATGGATAACTGACATTAGGCAACACGAGGCAGGGCTAGATGACCGCTTTAGGGCGTCAGTTGCCGTAAACCCCGCCGCGTCACAGCCTAAGCCGTGACCTTCGCCCGGCTCGCCTTCTTCCGCTCGTTCGCGTCCAGATGCCGCTTGCGCAGCCGGATCGACTTCGGCGTCACCTCGACCATCTCGTCGTCGTCGATATAGGCGATCGCCTGCTCCAGCGTCGCGCGCTTCGGCGGGCTCAGGCGGACCTGGTCGTCCTTGCCGCCCGACGCGCGGAAGTTGGTCAGCGCCTTCGTCTTCATCGGGTTGACCTCGAGGTCGTCGGGCTTCGCATTCTCGCCGACGATCATGCCCTCGTACAGCGCCTCGCCGTGGCCGACGAACAGGATGCCGCGCTCCTCCAGCGGGCCCAGCGCGTAGCTGTTCGCTTCGCCCGATCCGTTGGAGATCAGCACGCCGTTCTTGCGGCCTTCGATCTTGCCCTTGTGCGGCCCGTATTTCTCGAACAGCCGGTTCATGATCCCCGTGCCGCGCGTGTCCGACAGGAATTCGCCGTGATAGCCGATCATGCCGCGGCTGGGTGCGGAGAAGGTGATGCGCGTCTTGCCGCCGGTCGAGGGGCGCATGTCGAGCATCTCGCCCTTGCGGACGTTCATCTTCTCGACGACCGTGCCCGAATGCTCGTCGTCGACGTCGATGATGACCGTCTCGTACGGCTCGGTCTTGTTGCCGTTCTCGTCTTCGCTGAACAGCACGCGCGGGCGGCTGATCCCGAGTTCGAAGCCTTCGCGGCGCATCGTCTCGATCAGGACGCCCAGCTGCAATTCGCCGCGGCCGGCGACTTCGTAGCTGTCGCGGTCCGACGCCTCGGTCACCTTCACCGCGACGTTCGATTCCGCCTCGCGGAACAACCGGTCGCGGATCATGCGGCTGGTCACCTTCGTCCCCTCGCGGCCCGCCATCGGGCTGTCGTTGACCGCGAAGCGCATCGACAGCGTCGGCGGATCGATCGGCTGCGCGTGGAGCGGCTCGGTCACTTGCGGGTCGGCGATGGTGTTGGCGACGGTCGCGATCGACAGGCCGGCCAGGCTGATGATGTCGCCCGCCTTGGCCTCGTCGACCGGCACGCGGTCGAGCCCGTGGAAGGACAGGATCTTCGACGCGCGGCCGGTCTCGACGACCTTGCCGTCATTGTCGAGCGCGTGGATCGGCTGGTTGATCTTCACCGTGCCCGAATTGACCCGGCCGGTCAGGATGCGGCCGAGGAACGGATCGCGGTCGAGCAGCGTGACGAGGAAGGTGAACGGCACGTCCTCGACTTCCACCGCGGGGGCGGGGACATGGCTGACGATCGTCTCGAACATCGGGATCAGCGTGCCTTCGCGCGCGTCCATGTCGGTCGAGGCATAGCCGTTGCGGCCCGACGCGTAGAGGACGGGGAAATCGAGCTGTTCGTCGTTCGCGTCGAGGCTGACGAACAGGTCGAACACCTCGTCGAGCACCTCCTGGATGCGCGCGTCGTTGCGGTCGACCTTGTTGACGACGACGATGGGCTTCAGGCCCAGCGCGAGGGCCTTGCCGGTGACGAACTTGGTCTGCGGCATCGCGCCTTCGGACGAATCGACGAGCAGGACGACGCCGTCGACCATGCTGAGGATACGCTCCACCTCGCCGCCGAAATCGGCGTGGCCGGGCGTGTCGACGATGTTGATGCGGATGCTTTCGGACGCGCCGGGGGGCGTCCAGTCGACCGACGTCGGCTTGGCCAGGATGGTGATCCCGCGCTCTTTCTCCAAGTCGTTGGAATCCATCGCCCTTTCTTCGATCCGCTGGTTGTCACGGAAGGTGCCGGACTGGCGGAACAGCTGGTCGACGAGGGTCGTCTTGCCGTGATCGACGTGCGCAATGATCGCCACGTTACGGAGGCTCATGGGAATTCCTGATTGTCTTGGATGTCGGTTGGGCGCGCCCATAGCGCAAATGGTGCGTTGCGGGAAGAGCAGCGGTCGCGCGACGTGTCCGCCCCGCTTGCGCGCGCTGGGTGTCCTATTTACATGCTACACTTGAACGCGGCCCCGGTTCGGGTCAGGGTGCAGACCCCACGAGGAGGAATGTGATGGCGACGACGGCAGAGACGATAACCGCCGAACCCGCTTTGGTGCTGACGCCCCCCGATCCGGTCCCCGTGGTCGCCGCGACGCGGGCGGCTGGGCTGGTGCCGGTCGACGACATCAAGAAGACCGAGCTCGACGCGCGCGTCGACGGCTTCGTGACCGATCTGGTCGCGCAGGACGTCAACTCGCCCGAATTCGGACGCCGTGTCGATGCGATCACCGCGATGGGCGCGAAGGAAATCCGCGCCGCGGCAGGCCAGTCGAACCGCTTCCTCGATCGGCCGGTGAAGGCGATGGATCAGGAGGGCGGCGTCGGCAAGGATCTGGTCGCGCTGCGCCGCGTCGTCGAGCAGCTCGATCCGGGCAAGAGCGGCGCCCTGTCCAAGCCGAAGAAACTGCTCGGTATCATCCCGTTCGGCGGCAAGCTGAACGGCTATTTCGACAAATATCGTTCGTCGCAGACGCATATCAGCGCGATCCTGAAGAGCCTCGCCTTGGGCAAGGACGAGCTGCTGATGGACAATGCCGCGATCGACACCGAGCGCGCGAACCTGTGGACCGCGATGGGTCGGCTGGAACAGATGATCCATCTGACGAAGACGATGGACGCTAAGCTCGAGGAAACCGCCGACGCACTGGACGCGACCGATCCCGCCAAGGCCAAGGCGCTGCGCGAGACCGCTTTGTTCTACACCCGCCAGCGCAGCCAGGATCTACTGACGCAGATGGCGGTGACGGTGCAGGGCTATCTCGCGCTCGATCTGGTCAAGAAGAACAATGTCGAGCTGGTGAAGGGGGTCGACCGGGCGTCCACCACCACGGTCGCCGCGCTGCGCACCGCGGTGACGGTCGCGCAGGCGCTGACCAACCAGCGGCTCGTGCTGGAACAGATCACGCAGCTGAACACGACGACCGCGAACATCATCGAATCGACGGGCAAGCTGCTGGCGTCGAACACCGCGCGGATCCACGAACAGGCCGCCGCCGCGACGATCCCGCTGGAGACGCTGCAAAGGGCGTTCCAGAACATCTACGACACGATGGACGCGATCGACAATTTCAAGCTGAAGGCGCTCGACAGCATGAAGACGACGGTCAACGCGCTGGGCAGCGAGGTCGAGAAGTCCAAGGGCTATATCGCGCGCGCCGAGGGTGCGCAGCAGGGCGCGCTGAAGGGTCCGGCGGACACGTACAAGCTGGAGGCGATGTAGGCCCGTGAGCGATGTCGACGACGCGATCGCCAGCGCGCGCGCCTCCTGGTCGCGGATCAGCGAGGGGCAAGGCACGCCCGTGCCGCCCTCCCCCCGCGCCCGCAGCCGGAGCGCGCAGGCGATCGGCCGACGGCTGACGCGGATCGCCGCCGCCGACGCTGCGATCCTGGTGGTGGCGTTCGTCATCGGCTTGATCATGCCGATCGGCATCATGGGTGCGGTGCTGGTGATGGCGCTACTGCTCGCTGCCACGCTGTTGCTGGCGGTCTGGCCGCAGGACCGCGCGCCGCCGCCGGAGCGGCTGCGCACCGTCGATATCCGCGCGCTGCCCGCGCAGACCGAACGGTGGCTGGACGCGCAGCGCCACGCCCTCCCCCCGCCCGCGCGCGCGATGGTGGACCGGATCGGCACCCGGCTCGACGCGCTGTCGCCGCAGCTGGCGCGGGTGGACGGCGATACCGAGGATGCGCTGGAACTGCGCCGGCTGATCGGCGAGCAGCTGCCCGCCTTCGTCGCCGACTATGCGCGCGTCCCCGCGACGCTGCGCCAGGTCGAACGCAACGGCCGCACCCCGGACGGCGAGCTGGTCGACGGGCTGAAGCTGATCGAACACGAGATCGGACAGATGACGCAACGGCTGGCCGAACACGACCTCGACAGCCTGTCGACGCGGGGGCGGTTTCTCGAAATGAAATACCAGGACGACGGCGACGTCAGCGGGGGGACGACATGAAGGCGCAGACGCTCAGGAAGGTCCGGCTGTTCCACAATTACATCGCGGTGTTCTTCGCCCCCGCGATCCTGTTCTTCGCCTTCACCGGCGGGTTGCAGACGGCGGGGTTCGCCGACCGTCACGAGGGCATCGCCCCGCCGAAGTGGATTTCGGCGATCGCCAATCTGCACAAGCACCAGACGATCGGCGGCCACAAGCGACCGGGTGGCCCGGGAGCAGGCCCCGACGGGGGCAAGCCGCGCGATGCCGGCGCGCCGGGGGCGGGCGCGCCCCGCGGCGGCGGCGATCACGACGAGGGCTTCGTCGCCGAAAAGCCGTTCGTGGTCCTGCTGGCGCTGGCACTGTTCGTGACGACCGCGCTCGGCCTCGTCATCGCGGTCGCGACGCCGTCGACGCGTCGGATATCGCTGATGCTGATCGCGGCGGGGATCGTGGTGCCGGTCGTGTTGCTGCTTTAGGCTAGGCGTCCGCTCCGCGACGCTTACCGGACGTTCCCCCGCGAAAGCGGGGGCCCAGGGACCACGAGCGGCATCCTGCGTATTCTGGGCCGCCGCTTTCACGGAAGATCAGAAATATGCCCTATCATGCGCTTACTCGACGCCGCGCGCCGCCATCTAACGTTACCCCGGCGAAGGCCGGGGCCCAGCGGTGAGACGAAAGCGGCGGCGCGTTTCCCTCCGTCACGACAACCTCGGCAACTGGGCCCCGGCCTTCGCCGGGGTGGCGATTGCAATCACCCCCGCCCCAAGCCCAGCACCGCCGCTGCGCGCGCGGCCAAGCGGTCCACCGCCGCCGCGTGCACTCCCGGCGCACTCACCAGCACCCCGAACGCCTGCGGATCGGGCTTGTTGAACGTCAGCCCCTCGCCAAGCGCATCGCTCGTCGCCGCCCCCGCCTCGCTCGCGACCAGTACCGCCGCGGCGATGTCCCATTCATGCCCCCAGCGCAGCGTCGCGACCAGGTCGGCCTCGTCCGCCGCCACCATCGCGATGCGCAGCGCGATCGAATTGGGTTTGTCGACGAGGACGAAATCCCGGTCCGCCTTAGGGAGCGCGTCCGCGGGTACGCGCGCGCCGGCGAGCATCGCCAGCGACCCCGCCGCCAGCGTCACGCCGTTGCGCGACGCCCCGGCGCCCGCCACCGCGAGCCACCGTTCGCGTCGCGCCGGTGCATCCAGGACCGCGACGACCGGCCGGCCATGCTCGACCAGCGCCACCGACACGCACCAGCCGCGCCGCCCGCGGATATAGTCGCGGGTCCCGTCGATAGGATCGACCACCCACACCCGCCCGCACGCCAGCCGCGCGGGATCGTCCGCGGTCTCCTCCGACAGCCAGCCCGCTTCGGGGATCAACGCGCCCAGCCGGGCGCGCAGCATCCGATCGACGTCGAGGTCGACCTCGCAGACCGGACTGCCCTCTTCCTTTTCCCACATCCGGAAATCGGTCCGCCAGCGTGCGAGCGCCATCTGCCCGGCCTCTGCAGCCGCCGCCGCGATCGCCTGCGCCAATGCCCGCGCGGCTGGGTCAGCCACTCGCCACCGTCATCCCCTCGACGCGGATCGTCGGCACGTTGACGCCGTAACGGAATGCCAGGTCATTCGCCGGGGTCAGGGCCAGGAACATGTCCTTGAGATTGCCCGCGATCGTGAATTCGGCAACCGGCCCCGCGATCTCCCCGTTCTCGATCCGGAAGCCCGCGGCACCGCGGCTGTAATCGCCCGTCACGCCGTTGACGCCCATTCCGATCAACTCGGTGACGTACACGCCCGATACGATGTCGGCCATCAACGTATCGGGTGGGACATGCCCCGCGGCCATGTAGACATTGCTCGTCATCACCCCCGGCGCGCCGCCGATCCCGCGCGCCGCATGGCCCGTCGGCTCCAGTCCCAATTGTCGCGCGGAAGCGGAATCGAGCAGCCAGGTCTCCAGCATCCCGTCCTCGACGATGCTGGTCGGCGACACCGGCAGCCCCTCGCCGTCGAACGGGCGCGATCGCAGCCCGTGGGGGCGATGCGGATCGTCGGCGATGGTGATCCCGCCAGCGAACACCTGCGTGCCGAGCGCATCGAGCAGGAAGCTGGTCTTGCGCGTGATCGCCTGCCCGCCGATCGCACCGATCAGATGCCCGAGCAGCGACGACCCGACGCGCGGATCATAGACCACGGTCATCGGCCCGCTCGACAGCCGACCTGGGTTTACCCGCGCCACCGCGCGTTCGCCTGCGCGTCGGCCGATCGCCTCGGGTGCCTCCAGATGCGCACGGCGGCGGACCGCGTGATGCGCGTAATCGCGCTGCATCGCACCGCCCTCGCCCGCCAGGACGCTGGCGGACAAGCCGTGCGATGTCGCGGCATAGGCCCCTGCGAACCCATGGCTGGTCGCGACCGCCCAGATGCTGCGCGCCGCGCTCGCCCCGCCGCCCTCGCTGTTGGTCACGCCGGCAACGGCGCGCGCCGCATCCTCCGCCGCCAGCGCCGCATCGCGCAGCGTTTCGGGAGAAACGTCCGCACCATCGTCCAAGTCGAGCAACGGCACATCGCCGTGCAGCAACCGGTCCTGTGGTGCCAGCCCCGCCCATTCGTCCTCGGGCGCCTCGCGCGCCATCGCGACCGCGCGTTCGACCAGCTGCGTCAGCGACGCGTCCGACAGGTCCGACGTGGAGACGCTGGCGTTCCGGCGACCGACGAACACGCGCAAGCCCAGCTCGGCGCTTTCCGACCGACCGACATCCTCCAGCTTGCCGAGGCGCACGGACACGTCGAGCGAGGAATCGGCGGCGACGACGGCGTCGGCGGCATCTGCGCCGGCCTTGCGCGCGCGGTCGACGATATCGGTGGCGCGCTGACGCGCGGTATCGGGTTCGAGCATGGAGGCGATCTAGGGGCGCGGGCGGCGGAGCGCCAGTGGGTTGGAGGCTCCTTCGTCATCCCGGGCTCCTCCCGGGATCCAGAGCCACGAGCGTCATCGCTTGTTGCCCTGGATGCCGGGACGAGCCCGGCACGACGGAATTACCCCGCACTCCCCACCACCACGCATGCCGCGAACACCAACAACCCCGCGACCCGGTTCGACCGAAACCGCGCCAGCGCACTCGTCCCGTCCGCCGGCGCCAACGTCACGACCTGCCATGCCAGATGCGCCGCCGCCGGCAACAGCGCCAGCAAGGCCACCGGATCGGGCCGCACCAGCCAGATCGCACCGCCCCATAATGCCACCGCCGCGACGTAGAATCCACCGACCCCGCCGCGCACATGCCGCCCCATCCGTAGCGCGGACGACCGCACCCCGATCAGCGCATCGTCCTCGCGGTCCTGCAGCGCGTAGATCGTGTCGTAGCCGATCACCCAGGCGATCGACCCGGCATAGAGCAGCCACATCGGTGCCGAAAGATCGCGCGCGACCTCGCTCCAGCCGACGAGCAGCGCCCAGGAAAAGACGATTCCCAGCCACGCCTGCGGCCACCAGGTGATCCGCTTCATGAAGGGATAGGCGGCGACCGGCGCCAGGCTCGCGACCGCGACCCCGGCGGCGAGCGGATGCAGCTGGAGCAGCACGATCAGTCCGACCACGCACAGCACCACCAGCCACCCCCAGGCGAGCCGGATCGATACCAGCCCGCTCGGGATCGGCCGCGCCCGGGTCCGCGCGACCTGCGCGTCGAGATCGCGGTCGACGATGTCGTTGTAGACGCATCCTGCCCCGCGCATCGCGATACTGCCGAGCAGCAGCCAGAGGATCAGCGGCCAGTGCTCGGCGATCCCCCCCGCCAGCGCGACCCCCCAGGCACCGGGCCAGAACAGCAGCCAGACGCCCGTCGGCCGATCGAACCGGGCGAGCAGCGCGAGGCCGCGTAGCCGCGGCGGCAGGCGGGCGACGAGGCCCCGATGTTCGCTGTCGGGTACGATATCGACCATGTCGTCCCTTGCCGCGCCTTCGTCCCGCCTTCAAGTCGTGCGAGGACGCGCGCATGATCGGACTATCCGTCGCCGTCGGCCGCTTCGTGGAGGCCCTGTTCTGGGCCATCCTGCGGGTGGGCGGCGTGGTCGCGGTCGCGGTGCTCGGCGGCGTGGCGGCACTGGTGGTTGCGGGCCTGGTTTTGCGAAGGCTGTTGCGCCGCTAATTCCTCCCCGTTCGCGGCGAGGATTTGATAGGGTCGTCGCATGACCGCCACCCCCGCCTGGCCCCCGCGCTCCACCCCGCGGCTGTTCGTCGAGACTCCGCTCGCCCTCGGACCCATCGCGATCGATGGCCCCCAGGCGCATTATCTAGCGGGCGTCATGCGGATGAAGGTTGGCGATCCGCTCAAGCTGTTCGACGGCGCGACCGGCGAATGGCTGGCGGTCGCGCGCGAAGTCGGACGGCGGTCGGTGACGCTCGACGTAACCGAGCATCTGCGCCCGCGCGAACCCGTCCCCGGCCTGTGGCTGTGCTGCGCGCCCATCAAGAAGGGTCGGATCGACTGGATGGCGGAAAAGGCGTGCGAACTGGGGGTCGCGCGGTTCGTCCCCGTCATCACCCGGCGCACGATCATCGACAAGCCGAACACCGAACGGCTGCGCGCGCACATGATCGAGGCGGCGGAGCAATGCGGACGCACCGCCGTGCCCGACGTCGCGGAGCCGGTGAAACTGGCCGCATTGCTGCGCGACTGGCCCGGCGAACGCGCGATTTTCTTCGCGGACGAGACGGGCGGCCTACCGGCGCTGGCCGCGATGCGCGAACGCCCCGGTCCCGCCGCCGTCCTGATCGGCCCCGAAGGCGGGTTCGACGACGAAGAACGCACCCTGATCCGCACGCTGTCTGCCGCCACCGGCATAACCCTCGGCCCGCGCATCCTGCGCGCCGACACCGCCGCCGCGGCTGCGGTCGGGTTGTGGATGGCTGCCGTGGGGGATTGGTAGTTCGGTCGCCCGTCACCCGCCGGATATAGGCCGCGCCCGGTCCGAGGCCCGGGTCCAGCGCCGCGCGTGCGGACATGATCGCAAGCGGGTATCGTATCATCATTATCTATTGACGATGGCGACCTGGATATACGCAAACCTATCGTTCACCCCAAAGTTCTGATATGTAATATTTTGTACTTATCCGCTCAGTCTACATTACGGATATGACTTGTCGTTCGCTCGAAATACTTAGTTAATGCCTATTCTATAGTATTTACCTGGTGAAAACGGGGGAAGGCATGACATCGACTACGGTTACGGTAGGCGCGAAGGCGACGACGCGGACGATCGGTGGCTTGGCCGATGAGATTCGTGCGGCGGCCACCGCCTATTCTACCGTAACCCTCAATATATCGAGCGTCGCAGAGGCCGATCTCAGCTTCGTGCAGTTGATCGAAGCCGCGCGTCGTCATCTGCCCGATCATTTGCTGTCGCTCGGTCAGCCGGCGAACGCGCTGATCACCGCGTTACTGCCAGCATCGCGTTCTTCCGCACCGACGGCGCGCCGGCCCAGTCGCGCACGCCCGCAAAGGCCGCCGTGCGCAAGCCCGCGCCGGTCGCGGTCCGCAAGGCGGCACCCGCGAAGAAGGCCAAGCCCGGATCGATCGCCGATCAGAAGGCGCGCGTGAACGGTTTCGCGCTCGACCTGATCAGCGGCGGGCCGGATGCCGAGGACGCGCATTTCACGGCGCAGGCCGCATGACCGGGCCGGCCGCCATCCAGGCCGTCACCTTCGGCCTGGGGGACGAGGTGTTCGCGGTTCCCGTGACCCTGGTGCGCGAAATCCTCGATTTCGTCGACCCCTTCCGTATCCCGAACGGGCCGGCCTATCTGCTCGGCCTGACCGATCTGCGCGGGCAAGGCGTGCCGACGATCGACCTGCGGTTGCGCCTCGGGCTCTCCTCCGCCGCGCCCACGCCGACCACGCGCATCCTGATGGTCGACCTGGCGCTCGCCGACAGGACGCTGACGCTGGGGCTGGTCGTCGACCGGGTGCTGGACGTCAGCGCATTCTGCGGCGACCGGATCGAGGCGGCGCCCGATATCGGCGTGCGCTGGCGGTCGGACTATATCCACGGCGTGGTGCGCCGGGAGGGCGGTTTCGTCGTCGTGATCGATGTCGTGCGCATCTTCTCGACCGACGATGCCGCGCTCTACGTCGAACAGCGCGACGCGGCATGAGCCGGGCGTGGCACGCCGGCGACTTCGCCGTCGCGCGGTCCGTCCCCGCGCCGTTGGGGCTGTCGCGGACGCTGGCGCACGCGTTGTTCGGCGCAGCGCTCGGCAGTCTGCCGGGGGTGGCGCTGGCCGAGGACAAGGATGCGGCGACGACGAACCTGCCCACGCCCTCGACGGCCGCCCCGGCGGACCCGCTGCCCGTCGCCGCCTCCGCGGAACAGCGGACCTACGGCCCTTCGCGTCCCGGTCTCGGCACGCCGGCGAACACGATGGCGCCGGGCGAGATCTCGGTCGAGACCGGACTGGTCGACTGGCAACGCGACGATGCCGGCGGCACGCGGTCCGACACCGTGCTGATCGGCTCGACGACCGTGCGGGTCGGCGTCACCCGATCGATCGAAATGATGGTGGGCTGGACCCCGTTCGGCCATGTCCGCGTCCGCGATGCGTCGGGCGCGGTCGATCAGGCGAACCGCGTCGGCGATGCGACGCTGGGCTTCAAGGTCAATCTGTCGCATCCCGACGGCAGCGGCCTGTCCGCGGCGATCCAGCCCTTCGCGATCCTGCCGATCGGACGCATGCCCGTCGGCGTCGGGGACTGGGGCGGCGGCGTGGTCGCGCCGATCAGCTACGACCTCAGCAAGACCGTCAATATCGCGCTGACCGGCGAAGTCGATGCCGCGACCGACAGCACGGGCAAGGGCCGGCACCTGAGCTACGGCGTCGTTGGCGGCGTCGGCATCGCGGTCACGTCGACGGTCAAGATGGCGGCCGAGCTATCCGCGCGGCGTGACGACGACCCGATAGAGCATCTGACGCAGGGCTTCGCCTCGCTGTCGCTTGGCTGGAGCGCGCGCAGCGACCTGCAGATCGACATCGGCACCGCCGCCGGCCTGAACCGCAACAGCCCCGATTTCCGGCTCTATGGCGGCATTTCGCGCCGTTTCTGACGACCGTCATCCCGATCGTTCGCGCGTCCCGCGCGCCGGCGAGATACCGAAAGCCTATCGATGCCCGCCCTCGCCGTCCGTATCCAGCCCGAAAACGACACGCTGACCGCGCGCGATTTCGCGCGGGTCTCGCAGTTCATCTTCGACACGACGGGCATCAAGATGCCCGACGCCAAGCAGTCGATGCTCAAAGGCCGATTGCGCCGCCGCGTCCGTGCGACCGGGACTGGCACGCTGTCCGAGTATTGCGCGCATATATTCGACGACGACCATCTCGCCGACGAAAGCATGCATCTGGTCAATGCGGTGACGACGAACAAGACCGACTTCTTCCGCGAGCCGCGGCATTTCGACTATCTGGCCAACACGGTGCTGCCGGCGTTCAAGAAGGCGGGCAAGGGCATGATCCGGGCCTGGAGCGCCGCCTGCTCGACCGGTGCGGAACCCTATACGATCGCGATGATCCTCGACGATTTCGCCCGGTCGTCGGCCGGACCGTCGTTCGGGCTGCTGGCGACCGATATCGATACCGAGGTGCTGGGAGCCGCGCGCCAGGGCATCTATCCCGCCCAGATGCTTCGGCCGA
>CAXTVB010000026.1:0-15764 GCA_964247555.1 uncultured Sphingomonas sp.
GCTTCACGCCGGTCTGCGCGCCCTGCGCGGCGGCCATGATGATGTTGGCCGGTTTCTCCTCGTCATGGCTGGCCTCCGCGATCGCGATCTGCTCGCCTTCGCCGGGCAGGTCGCCGAGCGGCAGTTCGCCATCGGGCGGGATCACGCGGTCGGGCATGATGATCTTCGCCATCAATATGCCGCCGGGGGCCGCCATGAAGCTGGCGGCGAGGAGATATTCGATGCGGATGCCCATCGATGCATAGGCCGCGAGGATCGTGCCGGCGACGCCCGCCATGCCGCTGGTCATGACGGTGAACAGCTGCGCCGGCGTCAGCCCCGCGAGGTACGGCCGGATGACGAGCGGCGATTCGCTTTGCCCGACGAAGATGTTCGCCGCCGCGCACAACGATTCGACCTTCGAGACGCCGATCACCCGTTCGATCGCACCGCCTAGCCATCGAACGATCAGCTGCATGATGCCCAGATGGTAGAGGATCGAAACGAGCGCCGCGAAGAAGATGATGACCGGCAGCGCCTGGATCGCGAAATTATGTCCCAGCGGGTCCGCCGCGAGCGCGCCGAACAGGAAGTTCGTCCCCGCATTCGCATAGCCCAGCAGATCCGCGACGCCGCCCGAAAGAAACGCCAGCACGGTCTGCCCGGCGCGGGAATACAGGACCAGCACCGCGATGCCCGCCTGCAACGCGAACGCCGCGCCCACGACGCGCGGCCGGATCGCCCGGCGATCGGTCGACAGCGCCACCGCGATCAGCAGGATCACGACGATTCCCGCAAGTCCGATCAGGATTCTCGACATTCGCTCGTTCCCCCAAGCCCGCCTGCCGCTTTCGCAGCATTTGCAGGAGGGACGCAAGCGTCACCGGGGTTCCTTCGCCGCGAAGCTTAGGTTAACAGCCGCGGCCATGACGCAAGCCGGCATCGACCAGCCCGTCGAAGGGCGCTTCGACGGGACGGAGCACCGCTTCCCGTGCCGCGTCTATTTCGAGGATACCGACCTGTCGGGCGTCGTCTACCACGCCAATTACCTGCGCTATATGGAACGCGCCCGGTCGGACATGCTGCGTCTGGCCGGCATCGACCAGCGCGCCCATTTCGAAGGCGGCGGCGGGGCCTATGCGATCGCGACGTTGTCGATCCGCTACTTGGCGCCGGCCCGGCTCGACGATGCGCTGCTGGTCGTGTCCCAGATCGTGCAGATTCGCGCCGCATCGGTCGCGATCAGACAGATCGTCAGGCGCGGAACCGTCGACCTATCCACCGCAGACGTCCTCGCGGCACTGGTCGGCCCCGACGGGCGACCGCGCCGCCAGCCGCGCGGCTGGACCGATATCTATCAACGCCTGGCCGCTCATAGGAGCAATGCATGAACGCCGCCCTCAATCTCGACGCCGGATCGCTTTCGCCGATCGCCCTCTTCCTTCAGGCGGACTGGGTGGTGAAGGGCGTGATGATCGGCCTGTTGATCGCCAGCGTCTGGACCTGGTCGATCATCGTCGCGTTCGCGCTGCGGATCGGGCGCACCCGTCGCGGCATGGCGAAGTTCGAACGCGAATTCTGGAAGGCGGAGGATATCGACGCATTCTACAAGGAAAAGGGCGAGAACGAGCTGCCTTCGGTCAAGGTCTTCGCTGCCGGGGTCGGCGAATGGCGGCGATCGACCGGCGGCGGCGCGATCGACAAGTCGGGTACGCGCGAGCGGCTGGCGACGACGATGGGCGCCGCGGTCGCGAGCGAGATCGACCGGCTGTCCGATCGGTTGAACGTGCTGGCGACGGTCGGATCGGTCGCGCCGTTCGTCGGGCTGTTCGGCACCGTCTGGGGGATCATGCGCGCATTCACCGGCATCGCCAGCGCGCAGAACACCTCGCTCGCGGTCGTGGCACCGGGCATCGCGGAGGCGCTGTTCGCGACCGCGATCGGGCTGTTCGCGGCGATCCCCGCGGTCATCGCGTACAACCGCTTCAGCCACGGCATCAACCGGATCGAGGCGAGTTTGAACCGGTTCGCGGACGGGTTCCATACCACCTTGTCGCGTCAGCTTGACGGAACGCGCTGATGGCGATGCTTCCCTCGCAACGATCGCGCGGCCGGCGGGCGCCGATGGCGGACATCAACGTGACGCCGCTGGTCGACGTCATGCTGGTGCTGCTCATCATCTTCATGGTCACCGCCCCGCTGCTGACGGCCGGCGTGCCGGTGCAATTGCCCGACAGCCGCGCCAAGCCGCTGGACCAGGATGCCAAGCCGACCGAGATCTCGATCGACGGCCAGGGCCGGTTGTTCGTCGACAAGGACGAGATATCCGATGCCGCGCTGCCGGATCGCCTTGCCCAGATCGCCAGCAGTCGCGCGGTCGGGCAGCCGCCGCAGATATTCCTGCGCGCCGACCGGGCGCTCGATTACGGGCGGGTGATGCGGGTGATGGGCGAACTGAACCATGCCGGATTGAACCGGGTGTCGCTGGTGACGGTCGAAGGCTCGGGCAGCGGGGGGGCGCCGCGCTGATGGACCGCGCGGAACGGATCGGGCTTGGCGTAGCGATCGCGGGGCATGGCCTGCTCTTCGCGCTTTTGTCCGCGCGCTTCTTTTCCGTGCCGGTGCCGACGCCCGTCGAGCAGCAGCCGCTCGAGGTCAGTCTGGTCAAGGACGTGGCGCTCCAGGCCGCCGCGCCGCAGGCGGTGGAGCCCCCCGCCCGCTCGATCGCGCCCGACCGCGGTGCCCCCGAAGACGCCGCGCCGCCCGAAGCGGCCGAGGAGGCGCAGCCCGAACCCGAACCCAAACCCGCGCCGCCCGCCCCGAAGCCGGCACCCGCCAAACCCAAGCCATCGCCGCCCAAGCCGGCCGAGAAACCGGCCCCCGCGCCGAAACCCGTCGCCACCGCCAAGCCTGCGCCGGTCAAGAAGCCCAAGCCCGAACCAGCCGCGGCGGAAAAGGCGGTGGCGAAGGTCGGCCCCGTCAAATCCGCCCCCACCAAGGCCAGCGCCGCCGCGACGCCGTCGCATGGCAAGCCCGCCGCGACGAAAGGCACCGGCAGCGACGTCGCCGCCAAGACGAGCCGCCCGCGCGGTTCGCTGCTCGGCGACGATTTCCTGAAAGGCCTGTCCGACAAGCCGTCGAAGAGCCAATCGCCCGCCCCTGTCGCGGCGAAGATCGACGGCCGCGCGCTCGCGTCGATCCAGGCGGCGATCGCACGGCAGATCCAGCCCTGCGCGGATCGGCAATCCAATGGCGGCATCCCGGACGACGCGAAGCAGGTCGTCGTGACCTTCAACCTGCGGCTCAATCCCGACGGCACGCTCGCCGCGACGCCGACCATCGTCCGCCGCCAGAATGTCGAGGGCAACGAACGATATGTCCAGCAGATCGCCGATATCGGCATCGCCGCGTTCAAGGGCTGTTCACCGCTGAAGCTGCCAAGCGAATATTATTCGACACCGGCAGGCGGATGGAACAACATCAACTACAAATGGCAGCTGCGGTGATGGGGTTGATCGGTTTTGCGCTATTTCCATACCCACCCCGGCGAAGGCCGGGGCCCAGGTGCGGGACGACAGTCGCGTATGTTTCGCTTTCTCCATCAAAACCTTGGCAACTGGGACCCGGCCTTCGCCGGGGTGGGAAATGACGAACGGTCCAGCGCCGATCGGGACGATAGGATAATGAGGATGCCCATGCACCGTCTCGCCAAACTCCTCCCGCTGATGCTCACCGTGGCCACCCCCGCGCTTGCCCAGACCGCCGCGCCCCCGGCACCGCAAGCCACCCCCGGCCAGACCCCGCCGCCGCTGGAGGTTTCCGTCACCGGCGGCATTTCCGCGCCGATGCCGATCGCGATCCCGCCGATGCCGACCAACGCCGCGGTCGACACCCCGGCGGGCAGCACCGATGCGCTCGGCCGGCAATTGGCGGAGATCGTCGCGACCGATCTGAAGGGTTCGGGGCTGTTCAACCCGCTGTCGCCCGGCCAGCTCCACCCGGTCGCCTTCGCCGACGTAACCCAGCCCGCCTTCGATAGCTGGAGCGCATCGGGTGCGCAGGCGCTGGTCCAGGGCTTCGTTCGGGCGAACGGGGACAACACGTTGACGGTCGGCTGCTACCTCTACGACGTATTCGCCAAGGCCGAACTGACCCGCGCCGGTTTCGTCGTCGCGCCGTCCGACTGGCGGCGGGCGGGGCATAAATGCGCCGACATGGTCTATCAGCGGCTGACCGGCGAAGGTGCCTATTTCGACAGCCGGATCGTCTATGTCTCCGAAACCGGTCCCAAGGCGCACCGCGTGAAGCGGCTGGCGATCATGGACCAGGACGGCGCCAACCACCGTTTCCTGACCAACGGCCAGTCGATCGTCCTGACACCGCGCTTCGCGCCGAACCAGCAGTCGATCGTGTATATGAGCTACCTCAACGACCGCCCCGCCATCTATGTCTACGAGATCGGGTCCGGGCGGCAGCGCAAGGTCGTCGAGGGCCAGAGCCTGACCTTCGCGCCGCGCTTCTCGCCCGACGGCCGCTACATCCTGTTTTCGATGGCGCAATCGGGTAGTACCAACATCTACCGCGTATCGGCGAGCGGCGGCACGCCGCAGCGACTGACCAACTCGCCCGGGATCGACACCGGCGGCAGCTATTCGCCCGATGGATCGCGGATCGTGTTCGAAAGCGATCGCTCGGGCGGCCAGCAGCTGTACGTCATGAACGCGGACGGATCGAACCAGCACCGGATCAGTTTCGGCGGCGGGCGTTATGCGACGCCGGTCTGGAGCCCGCGCGGCGACCTGATCGCCTATACCCGCATCGCGGGGAAATTCCGTATCGGCATCATGAATCCCGATGGCGGCGCGGAGAAATTGCTGACCGACGATTGGCAGGACGAGGGTCCGACCTGGTCCCCGAACGGTCGCGTCATCGCGTTCTTCCGATCGGGGCAAGGCGGCGGCGGGCGCGAAACGCTGCGCTCGGTCGACCTGACCGGGGTCAACGAACGTCATATTCCGACCCCGCTCGACGGGTCGGATCCCGCCTGGGGTCCGCTTCGTCCCTGATAGCTGCTAAGGGACTGTTCGGGGGGACAGCAATTTTCAACGACCGGAGACTGTTTATGTCCAATCTCAACCGACTGCCCGCGGCGACCCTGCTCGTCGCCGCGCTGATCGCGACCGGCGCCTGCTCGAAGAAGCGGCCGGAAACGCTGCCGCCGGCGCCGACCGACACGCAGGGACCCTATACCCCGCCGGCCACCGATCGCGGCGGTTCGGTCGATGGCGCGGTCGTCCCCGGATCGGCGGCGGACTTCAAGCGGTCGGTGCAGAGCGACACGGTGCTGTTCGGCGTCGACCTGTCCGACATCGACCCGACCGCCCGTGCGATCCTGGACGGGCAGGCGACGTGGCTCGCCAAATATCCGAACGTCCGGATCACGGTGGAAGGCAATTGCGACGAGCGCGGGACGCGCGAATACAACCTCGCGCTCGGCGACCGGCGCGCGAATGCGGCGAAGAACTACCTCGCGGCACGCGGCGTCTCGCCGTCGCGCATCTCCACGATCAGCTACGGCAAGGAACGCCCCGCCGCGACCGGATCTGACGAGGACAGCTGGGCGCAGAACCGGCGCGCGGTGACGGTGGTGGTGAACTGAGCTTCGTAGGAAAGAAGGACCGCCGCCTAGGTCCGTCACCCCGGCCTTGAGCCGAGGCCCCGCTTCTTCATGCTGCCCGAAGAAGCGGGAGCCCGGGTCGAGCCCGGGGTGACGGCAAAGGTGGCGCGTGACGCCAACCACCCTACCCCAGCGCCCGGTCCAGCATCTTCGCCAGCCGCAACCCGCCGCGCTCGATCTCCAGCCGCGCGACGGGAACCAGCGCGGCGATATCGGCATCGGTCAAAGTCACGTGCGCGGGCGAAGGCGCACAGGGATCGCCGTGGAGCGCGCTGGCATATACGCTGTCATGCGCGACCTGCCAGCTTTCGCGGCTCCAGTCGGTGACGGTCCCGGCCGCGACCTTCGCGCGCACCGACGCCGGAAAGCGCCGGACCAGCGACGGCCCGCTGGTCGCGGCGCGTTCCGCCAGCGGGCCGTCCCAGATCGAATGGAGGTTGAACCTTTTGGGTTCGTAGATGCCGTATGCCGCGGCGACCTTGTTGCCACCCTGGTCCGCCTTCTCGCCCGCGTGCAACGGCTGGTGCAGATCGCCGACGAAGTGGATCAGGAAGACGAGCGCCTGCACCTTGTCCTTCGTCGCCGCACGCCGATCGCGCAGCATGGCGACGTCGCGGTCGATCTGCGCTGAGACGCAATTGCCGTCCTTGCAGGCATCGGCCAGCGTGAAGGGCCGGCAGATCTCCACGTCCTGGAAATGCCAGTTATACGCATAACCGAACCGCGACTTGCCGTCCGCGCCCTTCAGCGGCTTGACGCAATCCGCCCAGACGCTGGCGTCCTCGATCGTCGCCGCCGAACAGGTCGGCGTGTCGAGCACCGCCGACCGCGCCAGCAGCCGCCGCACCGCCGTCTTCGTGCGGGGCGTCACGTTGGCCATCGCGATCTCTGCGATCGTCTGGTGACCATATTCCCAATAAGCCTGGGCGGGGGCGGCAAGGGTCAGGGCGGCGAGCGTGGCGGCGGCGAGGTGCCAACCGATCCGGTTCGTCAAGGGCATTCGATTCGCCCTCGAAAAGCGCGGAAGTGGACGAACCACACGCCACGTCACGCCCGGAATCACCTTCCGCAAGGCGGATGCGAGGCGCTGGCGGGGGGCGGCGGGGATGGGATGATGCGACATGCCACCGATATGGCACGGAACGGAATGTGTAGGACAGACCGGATCAGCGCTTGTTTTGACCGATCTGGCGATCGTCGTGCGGCTTGTTAACACCTCGACTCGTATCGCGGGGATCAGCAACGGAGCGATGCGAGCGATGCGACAGATCATCTATATCAGTGCCGCGACCGGATCGGCGAATACGCTGTCGACGGCTTCGATCCTGGCGGCGTCGCGCCGGAACAACGTGGCCAGCGGAGTCACGGGCGTGCTGTATTTCGACGGCACCTATTTCATCCAGGCGCTCGAAGGCGTGACAGCCCGTGTGCGTGAGACATTCGCGCGGATCGAACGCGACGCGCGACATGGCCGGATCACCATGTTGTCGGATCGCCCCATCCTGCACCGCGAATTCGGCGATTGGGCGATGGCCTGTCCGCGGTCGGATGAAGACGGGCCGACCGGTGCGATCGCCCGGCTCCGCCGCGCCGCCGCGGAGGCGTCTCCGGCGACGCGCGCGTCCTTCGGCCGCTGTCCCGGCCTCCGCGCGGAATTCACGCCGGCCTGACCGTGATCAGCGCCGTACCGGTTCATCCCCATAGATCGCCACCACCGCCGCCCCACCGGCCGACAGCATTCCCCGATTCATCCCCGGCGTCGTGAACGCCCAGTGCGCGGGCCCCTCGCGCCCGACGACGATCGCGCCGCCCGTGCCGCCAAGCGCCTCGACCTCCGCCAGCACTGCCGCGGTCGCATCCGCCAGCGTCGCCCCCGCCAACCGCACCCGTGCGTCGATCTCGTGCCCGACGCCAACCCGCAGGAAATATTCGCCCGAACCGGTGCACGACACCGCGACCGAGCGGTCGTCCGCCCAGGTCCCCGCGCCGATCACGGGCGAATCGCCGATCCGGCCCCAGCGCTTGCCGGTCACGCCGCCGGTCGAGGTCGCCGCCGCCAGATGCCCGGCCGCATCGCGCGCGACCGCGCCGACGGTGCCGTATTTCATGTCGACATCGAACCCGTCGCCGCCGCTCGCGATCAGTTCGGCATGCTGTCGGCGACGCTCGTCGGTTTCGAACCAGCCGGGGGTCGCGCGCTCGAGCGCCTGGTCGTCGGCGAACACATCCGCCGCCACGCCCGCCAGGAACACGTGCCGCCCGTCCGCCATCACGGCGCGTGCCAGCGCCACCGGGCTGCGCGTCGCCGTGACTCCGGTCACCGCGCCCGCCGCCCGCGTCGCGCCGTCCATGATCGCGGCGTCGAGTTCGATCGCGCCCGCATGCGTCAGCACCGCACCGCGCCCGGCGTTGAAGTGCGGATCGTCCTCCAGCACGCGCACCGCCGCCTCCACCGCATCGAGCGCCGAGCCGCGGTCCGCGAGGATCGCCGCGCCCGCCGCGATCGCCGCGGCAAGACCGGCACGCGCCCCCGCATCTTGTTCGGGGGTCAGCGTCTGCCGTGTCAGGCGGCCTGCGCCGCCATGCACCGCGATCGTCCAGTTCGGGTCGGTCATCGCCGCGCCTTAGCCAGATCGGGAGACCGTCGCCATGGGCTTCCGGTGCACGCCGCAACGCGGTATAAGCCCGCTCATGTCCATTCGTCCCTGGCGCGACATCGTCCGCCGCAAGAGCCGCCAGATCATGGTCGGCAACGTCCCCGTCGGCGGCGATGCGCCCGTCACCGTGCAGACGATGACGAACACGCCGACCAGCGACGCGAAGGCGACGATCGCGCAGATCCGCCGCTGCGAGGAGGCGGGTGCGGACCTGATCCGGGTCAGCTGCCCCGATGTCGAATCGACCGCGGCACTGAAGCAGATCGTCCGCGCGTCGCGCGTGCCGATCATCGCGGATATCCATTTCCATTATAAGCGCGCGCTGGAAGCCGCCGACGCGGGCGCGGCGTGCCTGCGCATCAACCCGGGCAATATCGGCTCGGCGGCGCGGGTGAAGGAAGTCGTGGACGCGGCGAAGGCCAATGGATGCGCGATCCGGATCGGGGTGAATGGCGGGAGTCTGGAAAAGGACCTGCTGGAAAAATATGGCGAGCCGTGCCCCGATGCGCTGGTCGAGTCCGCGCTCGATCATATCAAGCTGCTGCAGGATCACGATTTCCACGAATTCAAGGTGGCGGTGAAGGCATCCGACCTGTTCCTGGCGGTCGCCGCCTATCAGCAACTGGCCGAACAGGTCGATTGCCCGCTGCACCTGGGCATCACCGAAGCGGGCGGGTTCGTCGGCGGGACGGTGAAGTCTGCGATCGGGATGGGATCGCTGCTGTGGTACGGCATCGGCGACACGATCCGCGTGTCGCTGTCCGCGGAGCCCGAGGAAGAGGTCCGCGTGGGCTTCGAGATCCTGAAGGCCTTGGGCATCCGCAACCGCGGCGTGCGCGTGGTGTCCTGCCCCAGCTGCGCGCGGCAGGGTTTCGACGTGATCCGCACCGTGCAGGCGCTCGAGGAACGGCTCCAGCATATCCGCACGCCGATGTCGCTGTCGGTGCTGGGCTGCGTCGTCAACGGCCCCGGCGAAGCGCGCGAGACCGATATCGGGATCACCGGCGGCGGCAACGGCAAGCACATGGTCTATCTGTCGGGGGTGACCGACCATCACGTCCAGGATTCGGGGATGATCGACCATATCGTCGGGCTGGTCGAGGCGAAGGCGGCGGAGATCGACGCGGCGGATGCGGCGCGCGAGGCGGCGGTGCCGGTGGCGGCTGAATAGGTCCTATGCTATGGGTCGGGTACTGGGAGTGCCGACATGACCTATCATGCCAAGGTGATTGCGGGCGGCAAGATCGTCATCCCGGCCGAGTTGCGTCGGGAATTCGGGATCAAGGACGGCGATTCGCTCGTCGTGACGCGCGATGATGTCGGTGGTCTTTCAGTCAGGACCTTCGACCAGGTGATCCGCGACAGCCAGCGGAAGGCACGCGAGATGTTCGGCGCAGATTATACCGTCGATCAATTCCTTGCGGAGAATCGCGCCGACTGGGGCGAGGAATGACCATCGTCATCGACGCAGCCGCCCTGATGGCCCTGCTGCTCGATGAACCCGGAGCGGATATCGTAGCGGGCATCATTCGCGGGGCATCGATCTCCACCGTCAACATTTCGGAATGCTGCGCGCGCGGCGTGGAACGCGGGGCGACCGCCGATGCGGTCCTGGCGATGATTGCCGACTACGAAATATACATCATCGACTGCGATCTGGCGCAGGCGACCGAGGCGGCGCGATTGCGCGAGCCGACGCGGACGGCGGGGTTGTCGCTGGGCGATCGGATGTGCCTGGCGTTGGCAAGGCTTCGCGGCGGTACGATCTACACCGCGGATCGCCGCATGGGCTCGCTTGATGGCAAGCTCGGCATCGACATCCGTCTCATCCGATGACCACACCCAAAACTGCCCCAGCGACCGCCTTCATGGTCGCGGCCGGCGGCATCGCGATCTATTCCGGCATGGATGCGATCATGAAACGGCTGTCGATCGACAGCGGGGCGTATAGCGCGGTGCTGTGGCGGTCCGTCGCCGGTGTCGCGATCACCGGATCGGTGTTCCTCGCACGGCGCCGGCCCTGGCCGGGGCGCGCGGCGCTGGGGCTGCACGTCGCGCGCGGGCTGGCGGCAGGAACGAGTGTGCTGTTCTTCTTCTGGGGGCTGGCGCGGGTGCCGATGGCGAAATCGGTCGCGCTCACGTTCCTCGCGCCGCTGATCGCCCTGTACCTCGCCGCCGCTTTCCTGGGCGAGACGATCCGTCGCGCCGTGATCGCGGGGTCGCTCGTGGCGATCATCGGCGTGATGGTCATCGCAGGCGGCGAGATCCGCGCGGACGCCTCCGCCGACAGCGTCGCGGGGACGATCGCGATCGTCATCGCCTCCATCCTCTACGCCGGCAGCCTGATCCTGCTGCGCCGCCAGGCGCAGGCCGCGGATCCGCTGGAGGTTACCCTGTTCACCAGCCTGGTCATCGGCACGATATTGCTGGCGGGTGCGCCCTGGTTCTCGGGCTGGCCGGCCGCGCCGCAACTGCCCGCGATCGGCGTATCGGCAGTGCTGGGCACGATATCCTCCTTGTTGCTCGCCTGGGCGTATGGCCGGGCGGAGGCGCAAGTGCTGGCACCGGTCGAATATACCGCGTTCGTCTGGTCGGCGATCCTCGGCTTCGCGGTGTTCGGCGAGCGCGTGTCGCCGTTCACGCTGGCAGGGGCGGTGCTGATCGTCGCCGGATGCGTCGTCGCGGTCCGGCGCGGCATGCCCGTCGCGATGAGCGAGGCGGGCGCATGATCCGCGCGGCGACGGTGGCGGACGTACCGACGATCCTGGGCTTCGTCCGCGATCTCGCCGCGTTCGAACGCGAGCCCGATGCGGTCCACGCGACAGAAGCGATGCTGACCGACGCGCTGTTCGGTCCCGCCCCCGCCGCCGAGGCGGTGATCGCCGAGGCGGACGGCACGCCGCTCGGCTTCGCGCTGTTCTTCCACAATTTCTCCACCTGGACGGGGCGGCGCGGCCTGTATCTGGAGGATCTGTACGTCACGCCGTCGGCGCGCGGGCGCGGCGTCGGCAAGGCGTTGCTGAAGCATCTCGCGGCAATCGCGGTCGACCGGGATTGCGGCCGGTTCGAATGGTCGGTGCTCGACTGGAACGCCGACGCGATCGGTTTCTACCGGTCGATCGGCGCGGTCGGGATGGAGGACTGGACGATCCAGCGCGTCACCGGCGATGCGCTACGCCGCCTGGCCGATCCGGATCACTGAAAGACGCTCGGGTCCACCTCCAGCCGGGGATGGACCATCGCCGGCGCAGGGGCCGGTGCGGCGGCGATCGCGATGACCGCCTGGGGCAAAGGCTGGTACTGAGGTTGGGCGGGTGTCGGCCGGCTCATGCCCCGCCACGCGTCGAACGCGCGGTAGACGTCGGTGAATGGTCGGTCGAGCAGCGCCAATTCGGTCGCGGCGAACCCCGGCAGCGCATCGTCGGGCATCGTCGCCTCGTCGGTCAGCACCTGCGCCGCCGCCGCGCAAAAGGCCGGGCGGGCGGGCGACAGCGAGAAGTAATTGTACAGCCGGGTCATCGCATCGTCGTACCGGTCGCGCCAGTCGCCTCCTTGCGCCTGCCACTGCGCGGCGTAGCGCGCCTCGGCGGTGGACAAGGTCGTGCGGCGACGCGCGAGCATCGCATTATAGGACGCGACGATCGCATCCCCCTGCGTCCCCCGGCATGCGAGCGCGGCGACGTTCAGCGCGACGCGGAAATGCCACAAGGCAGCGGCGGCGGTCAGGTCGCGATTGGGCGTCTGGTAATTGCCGTCGGGCAGCATCGCCGGGACGATGCTGGTCGGCGACATGCCCGGCGGCAATGTCGGTGCGGCGACCGCGACGGGGATCGGCACCGGGACCGGCGCGATCGCGACGACGGCCGGGCGACCGGCGCAGGCGGACAAGGCGGCGGCCAACAGCAACCCTGACGATACGGCACGAATACTGGCCATCACGCGGCGATCCTTCTGCCCCCCGGCACGGCCGCATGCGTGCACGCACCTTGGTTAAGACCGCGTAAAGCGGGGGATAAAAGCGATGTTCGCGCGAATGGCCCGGCGACCCGCCCCGGGGATCAGGCCGCGCGGATCAGCCCGCGCGCCGCTCGAACGCCGTCGCCGCTTCGGCGACCAGCGTGGCGATGATGTCGACGAGCGGTTCCTCCTTCGTCACCATCCCGACCGACTGCCCCGCCATCAGGCTGCCATTCTCGACATCGCCGTCGATCACCGCGCGGCGCAGCGCGCCGGCCCAATAATGCTCGATCTCCAGCTGCGCCTCCAGCATCGCGACCTTGCCCTCGTCGAGCGTCTGCGCAACCGAACGCTGCTTGGCGGTGAACAGGTCGCTCGACGCGTTCTTCAGCGCGCGCACCGGGATGACGGGCAGCCGCGGATCGATCTGTACGCTCGCTACCGCATCGCGCGCGGAGGCGCGGATGAACGCGCGTTTGAAGTTGGGGTGCGCGATCGATTCGGTCGCGCAGACGAAACGCGTGCCGAGCTGCACCCCCGCCGCCCCCATGTCGAGATACCCCGCGATCGCCTCCCCGCGCCCGATCCCGCCCGCCACGAACACCGGAACCTGCTCCGCGATCTCGGGCAGCATCTCCTGCGCCAGCACGCTGGTCGAGACAGGGCCGATATGCCCGCCCGCCTCCATCCCCTCGATCACCAGCGCGTCGACGCCGCTGCGGATCAGCTTCTTCGCGAGCGCCAGCGCTGGCGAGAAGGCGATGAGCTTCGCGCCGGTATCCTTGATCGCCTCGATGCTGCCCTTGGGCGGCAGGCCGCCCGCGAGGACGATATGGCCGACCTGATGCTTCGCGCACACCGCGATGAGGTCGAACAGGCCGGGATGCATCGTGATGAGGTTCACCCCGAACGGCTTGTCCGTCAGCTTTTTGGTCGCCGCGATCTCGGTATCGAGCAATGCGGGCGTCATCGCGCCGCACGCGATCACGCCGAAGCCGCCGGCATTCGACATCGCCGCGACCAGATTGCGCTCGCTGACCCACGACATCGCCCCGCACATGATGGCGACTTCCGACCCGAGGAATGCGGTGCCGCGCGCCATGCGCGCGGTCAGGCGGTCGGTGCCGATAGAAGAAATTTCAGTCATGCTACGGGCCTAGCGCCGTAGGGTGCTACCCCGCAAGAAAGGAACGACGCTGACCGATACGGGTAGGACTGCTTCTGTCTTCTTACCGTCCGCTGCGACCTTGGTAGCAATAGCTACGAAGATCATTGCCAGCACATCGCCGGCTGGAACATGGGAGGCATCCGCAACGACAAACGACGCGCCCGCCTTTCCGGCCTTACCCGCGGCATTCGCCAATTCGGCCTCTTGTACAAACGGAACGGTCTCGTCCAGAGTGCCATGGATCAAGTATAGCGGTTCATCCAGCGTCGCGATCGCGCCCTCGTTATCGTAGCGATCCTCGACGAGGGATCTCGATGCCGGCGGTACCATTGATGCCAGCCGCGTAAACGCCCCGATCGTAATGAGCGCATCCGATGTCTTCCGCCGCGCCAGTCCCAACGCCACGCCCGCGCCTAGGCTGTGGCCAACAACGATCAGCCTGCTCGTGCCGGCCAGTTGCCGCGCCCGAGCGTAGAAGGCGTCCGCGTCCATTGCCAGCCCAGCCTCGCTCGCAATGCCGGGATTGCCGCTATATTCGCGGTATTCCGCGGCGATGAGGCCATAGCCCTTCGCGAGCAGCGGGGCGAACCAGCGCATCGTGTCCGCCGCACTCGATTCATTACCGTGAAAGACGAGAAAAACCGGCTTGCCGTCGCGGGCAGGATATTCGATCCCAGCTAGCGTCAATCCATCGACCGTCCGCACGGTGTCGACGGCTGCGCCCGGTGGAAGACCGGCGATGCTAATCGGCTCCTTAGGCGCGGGATATAGACGGGCGTGAACCGCCTGCAATTGTGAGACCGACGGGGTTGCGAGCAATCCGGCAGCGACAATTGGTAGGAGCCAGAGCATGGTTGATCGTGATCGAGATCCGCCCGGCGGACAAGACCGAAAATGGGACCTGAGCGTCGAGCGCATTGCCGTCAATCAGACGTTTCTGGCTTGCCAGTCTCACGCCTTCAGCCTGTTCGATGTACGCCCGTTTTCGACACCAAGCGCCAGCAGCGCCAGGCATAAATCGAATGATCACGCCGCTTAATCGTTTTGCAAGGGAGGCTGGCTATCTTCGCGCGATGATACGGAAACTCAATCTGCTGCACCGGCTGCACATGAGATTGCTCGAAATCTTGGCGACGGCCTCCCCGCTCATCACGCCGTCTATCGAGGATGCCGACCTGGTCGGGCTGGAATATCTGCGCGACGAACTCGTTCAGATGTTAGCGGCCTATTCTTCGTTCGTTTCGGTTCATCTTGTAAAAAAGGCGGAGAAGAGCCAGGACAACGAACTGTTGTGCCGCCCCCGCGCGATACAGGTCGGAAGCGTTGTACTCCTCAAATCCTAGAAAAATTTTTCCCTCGCTGGGATGCACCGCGATCCCATGCTGAACTGGCCGGAATACAGGCTCAGCGCGATGGCGATGATGACGAGTTTCCGCGCGCAGGTCGCTCTCAGTTCGGACTGGCTGTTGCTGATGAACGTCCGCGCCCAGCATTCCACCGCGGAAGAAACCGTCCGGCGCAGGGCGTAACGAGACGCGCGCGGCGGCGCCTTTTGCGACAATCGCCGGGTCTGATCCCGCGAAACCGCGTATTACGCCTCCACCGCATCCAGCCCGTACGCCGTGTGCAGCACCCGCACCGCAAGCTCGGTATAATCCTCCTCGATCAGCACGCTGACCTTGATCTCGCTCGTCGCGATCGCCTGGATGTTGATGCCGCGGTCGCCCAGAGTCGTGAACATCGTGGCGGCGACGCCGGCATGGCTGCGCATGCCGACGCCCACCACCGACACCTTCGCGACGCGGACGTCGTGGACGACGCTGGCATAGCCGATCTTGTCGCGTGCGCCCTCCAGCACGTCGAGCGAGCGGGTCAGGTCGACCGACGGCACGGTGAAGGTCACGTCGGTCGACCCCGTCGAATGCGCGACGTTCTGCACGATCATGTCGACGTTGATCCCCGCATCCGCCAGCGGCGCGAAGATCGCGGCGACCGAGCCGGGGCGGTCGCTGACCTGAGTGAGCGTGATCTTCGCTTCGTTCTTGTCGTGCGCGATGCCGGTGATGAGCTGGCGTTCCATGTCGTCGATCTCCTCTTCGCCCACGATCAGCGTGCCGCGGTGGCCGTCTTCGTCCCGGTCGTCCTCGAAACTGGACAGGACGCGCACGCGCACGCCCTCCTTCATCGCGAGACCGACCGAGCGCGTCTGCAATACCTTCGCGCCCACGCTCGCGAGTTCCAGCATTTCCTCGTACGTCACCTTCGACAGCTTGCGCGCGCGGGGCACGATGCGCGGGTCGGTGGTGGAGACGCCGTCGACATCTGT
>CAXTVB010000027.1:0-15625 GCA_964247555.1 uncultured Sphingomonas sp.
AGTTCGGCATACCCGTAATCGCCGGTCTGTCCGCCGGTCGGCGCGAACACCCTAGATTTGAACGGCGTTCCCGAATTGCGTTGCGAGTCCCAAGTGCCCACAAGCGCGACGTTGACCCGGTCGGTCGGATGCCAGGCGACGGTCCCGCGCACCCCGCGCTGATCCTGTGCATAAAGATCGTCCTGGTCCGTCTTGCCCTGGTTCTGGTTGGGCACCGTCGCATCGCCGGCGATGTTGCGGACATAGCCGTCGTGGCGCTTGTAAGCGAAGGCCAGCCGGGCCGCGATCGTGTCGTTGCCGACATTGAAAAAGCCGGAAATCTGGGTGCGATTGTAGTTGCCGTAGCTGCCGTCGATCGCCGCCGACGTGCCGGCGCGCGCAGGAGCCGAAATGATCGACACCGCGCCCACTTCGGCGGCGGTGCCGAACAGCGTGGCCTGCGGCCCCTTCACGACCTCGATCCGCTCGATATCGTAAATGTCCTGATAGGCGCCACGCGACCGCGAGATGTCGATCCCATTGTAATAGAGCGTCACGCGCGCGCCCTGCTGCGCCGAACCCGAATCGGACGTGATGCCGCGGATGACGAAGCCCGGATTATTGTCGCTCTGTTCCTGGATGCGCAGACCGGGAACATAGTTCGCGGCTTCGGACAGCGAATTCACGCCCAGCTCGGCAAGATGTTGACCAGTCAACGCGGTGATGGTGATGGGAACGTCGATCAGCCGTTGCTCGCGCTTTTGCGCGGTGACCACGATGTCGCCCGCATCGCCCTCGCCAGGTCGTTGCGTTCGTTCCCGATCGGCGATCGGGGCTTGATCGCGCCCGGCTTGCGCGACCGCCGCTTGGTCGGGCTGGGCGGCCGGTTGCGTTCCGGCCTGCGCGAGCGCGACGCTCGACGTGCCGCACGCGAGCAGGAGGTTCGCGGCACGAATGCAATGTCTCATGGTTTTTGTCCCCGTTTTACCGGGCGCTAAGCGTTCGACATGACAATGCCGCGTCGAGAGAATGACGGGTGCATGACATCCGCGTTTTGTATCGAGAAGGGCGTCAGACGAGTAAGGGCCGACCGCGCATCACCGTTGCGCGGTGGCCGATGGATGCTCGAATGGATCGCGCCTTGATCGTATCCATCATGATCCAGTCATTGGTCACGCGGTCCGCCGCGATCGTCAGCGCCATGTAACCGCGGCGCGACGTGTCGCACCATTTCAGCTCGGGATTACCGCGTACGAGCGCCGCCGCTACGGTTATGGGATCGGCGGCGATCGCGCCTTCGTAGCCGGGCGACGTCACGCTATGCCCGGCGAATTCCACCGCCGCTGCCTTCCCGTCCTGAAGGAGGTCATAGGCCCAGGCGTTGTGGCTATCGCCCGTGATGACGACGGTATTGCCCCCGAGTGCCTGGGCCGACCGTAGGAACCGCCCGCGCGCGGCGGGATAGCCGCCCCAATTGTCGTAGTTGAACGGCAGTCCGACCTTCGCCGCGGCGATTCCATGTTCGATGAAGGTGCGCGCGCGGCTACTGCTGCCGCCCAGCCAGGCGGTCGCGTCGCTGGGCATGGTCGTCTGCCCCATGATCGTGCCGAACCCGACGATCTGCCACGGCCGGCCGCTCTTGACCGACGCGCGCATGGCGTGGGACAGCCAGACCTCCTGCTGGCTGCCCATCATCGTCACCGCCGGATCCATCCATGCGCCGTCGCGGAACGCCTTCAGCGCCGCCGCGGGATCGGCCTGCTTGAACAGCGACGCGACATCGGGCTGCCTGGTACGCGCCAGCAGCCGCGTCTCGGTTCGAAACAGAGTTGCAAGTCCGCCGATGTCATATGCTTTCCACGGCTCGTCGGACACGGGCATCCATTCCCGATAGACCTGGACCGCCGCGGCGCGTCGTGGGTTCCAGTCGCCTTGCGTCCTGGAATCGTGGTTTTCGGCACCCCATTCGTAACTGTCGTTCGCGCTTTCGTGATCGTCCCACTGCGCGATCATCGGCAGCTTGGCATGCAGCGCCTGGAGATCCGGATCGGCGCGATAGCTCGCGTAGCGCAGCCGGTAATCCGCTACATGGACGGTCTCCGCCGCTGGTTCGGGAACGCGTCCCGGCACGGCGTCCTTTGCCAGCGGATAATGGTCCGGGGCGTATTCGTAGAAATAGTCGCCGAGATGGATGGTGCAATCGAAGTCGTCGCGCGCGGCCGCATGCCCATAGGCGTTGAACCAGCCATAGCCCATGTTCGAACACGAAAACACCGCGGCGCGCCACGGCCGAACGCCATCGCCCGGCAGCGTTCGGGTGCGCCCGACCGGTGAGAACGAGCCGTCCGGCGCGACGAACCGAAAAAAATAGGCACGGCCGGGTGCCAGCCCCTCGACGGTCACCTTGGCGGTGTGGTCGCGCCAAGGTCCGGTGATCTGGCTACCGCCCGATACCACGCGTGCGAAATCGGACGTCTCCGCGATTTCGGCTCGTAGTTCCACCGCACCGCCTCCAGCCGGTACGTACCGCGTCCACAACAAGACCGAGTCCGTTGCCGGCTCCCCGCTCGCGACGGCATGGGTGAAACCGCGCAAGTCGGCGACACCAGCCGCCGTCGCGAAGCCGGGAAGCGCGAGTGCACCTATCCCGAACATCCCGGTGGTCAAAAGCGAGCGACGATCGACGGTCATGGCGGAACACCTGTGGTGAGCGGGCACCCTGTGGGCGGATTGTTGTAGAACCATGACAATTGCGGATTCTCGGGACCCATTCGCCTCAAAGTTCATTCGTTGAAACGGCGGAACGGATTTTGCGGTTTGCGAGGACGACCCGCCCTCGCCCCCTACCCCGCTCCGATTACCATGTGGTGCGTCTGGTCTGACAGAGCCCGCAGGAGGTGCCGCGGCGAATGTTAGCCAGCCGCTTTCCGCCGTACATCGATCCGGGTCGCGCGCAGCGTCATGCTCCCTAGCTTGCCGTCATGACCGCGATCACCTAGCGACCCTGCAAGGACGACAAGGGGATGAGCGATGCGTAATGGGGTTCTGCTGACGGTTGCAGCGCTGCTCTCCACGGCAGCGTTCGGCCAGCCGCCTGCGGCGCGTATCGTCTCGGATGCGAACGCTCCCAAGGGGCGCCTTTCCGACGCGGCCGTGCCGAGCGCGTATCGCCTTGACCTCACCATCCTTCCCGAAAGCGGCGGTTTCACCGGCCATGACGAGATCGACGTTACGCTGAAGGGCAGCACGACCAGGCTGTATCTCCATGGCCGCGATCTCGCGGTTTCCAAGGTGTTCGCACGGATCGGTGCCACGATCGTCCCCGCGACCTTTTCGCAGGTCGACGCGACGGGCACCGCGCGGCTCGACTTTGCGCGCCCCGTCCCCGCGGGTGCGGCGACCTTGGTATTCGACTATCGCGGAAAGTTCGGCGACGACGCTTCGGGGCTCTATCACGTCAAAGTCGGCGATCGCTGGTACAGCTGGACGCAGTTCGAGAGCATCGATGCGCGTGCTGCCTTCCCGGCGTTCGACGAGCCGGGATTCAAGCAGCCGTTCACCGTCTCCGTCACGACCCACCCGGGTATGACGGTCGTCAGCAACAGCCCGGAAGCCGGGGTCTCCAAAGCCGCGGGCGGGCTGGAAACGCATCGCTTCGCGCCGACGAAGCCACTGCCCACCTATCTCGTCGCGATCGATACCGGACCCTTCGTCGGACGATCGGGCACGATCGCGCCGACCGCAGACCGCGCGCGGCCGATGCCGTTCGGCGCGGTCGCGACCGAGGCGCAGCAGGACAAGATGGGCTATCTGATGGCGGAGACGCCACGCATCGTCGGCCTGCTCGAGCATTATTTCGGCCAGCCGTTCCCGTTCCCCAAGCTCGATCAGATCGGCTCCCCGATCATGCCGGGCGCGATGGAAAACGCCGGTGCAGATACCTATGGCGACGGCATCGTTTTCCTCGACCGCAACGCCACCACCGGCGACAAGCAGGCATTCGGTATGGTCGTCAGCCACGAGCTCTCGCACCAATGGTTCGGCGACCTTGTGTCGCCCGCCTGGTGGAGCGACATCTGGCTCAACGAGAGCTTCGCGAACTGGATGGGCTACCGGATCGGCAACGAGTGGCGGCCCGAGCTCGGCATTGGCGTCGGCGCGCTCGCCGAGGGGTTCGGGGCCATGAACACCGATGCGCTCGAAGTGGGGCGCCCGATCCATCAGGCCATTACCGAGAACAGCCAGATCGACAGCGCGTTCGATACCATTACCTACGGCAAGGGCGGTCAGGTCGTCGCGATGATCGCCGCCTATCTCGGGGACGACACGTTCAAGGCTGGAGGGCGTCTCCATTTGCAACGCCACGCATATGGAAATGCGTCGTCGGAGCAGTTCTTCCAGGCGATCGCCGATGCCGCGCACAATCCCAAGGTGCTCGCGGCGCTGACCAGTTTCGTCGATCAGCAGGGTGTGCCGGTGATCGATGTGCGTCGCGATGGCAGCAAGCTGACGGCCACGCAGGCGCGCTACGCCTTCCTGGGCTCGAAACCGGCACCACTGCGCTGGACGATCCCGTTCTGCGTGCGCGTCGATGCCGGCAAGCAGTGCACGTTGCTCGATGCGAAGACGGCTACGCTGACCGTACCGGGAGGGCGCGTGCTGATGCCGAACGTCGGCGGTACCGGTTATTACCGCTTCGATCTCGCTCCGGCGGACTGGCAGGCGCTGATCGCAACCGCGGCCACGCTGTCGCCGGGCGAAGCAATCGCGACGACGGACAGCTTGTGGGCGTCGTTCCGGGCCGGGAAGGCACCGGCGGCATGGCTGGTCGCGGAGGCGCGCGCGATGGCCGCTAATGCGGATGCGGCCGCAAGCGTCGATCCGGGCGAGCGGATAGCCGGCTGGCGCTCGCGCGGTCTGATCGCACCCGCATCGCTGCCGGCGTACCGATCGCTCATGGCGTCGATCTACACGCCGCAATTGACCAGGCTGGGCTTCGATCCGAGGGTCGGCGCCTATGCGGCCGACGATCCCGGAAAACAGAATCTGCGTCATCAACTCGTCGGGCTCGTGGCAGATGACGCGCATGACCCGGCTGTTCGGGCAAAGCTGAAGGATGCGGCCAGCCGCTTTCTGGGCGGCGACGCGGCTGCGCTCGATACTGGCTTCCTCGCCAGCGGCTTGACAATACTGGCGCAGGACGGCGACCTGACGGTTGCCAAAGCGCTCATCGAGCGGGCGCTGTCCAGCGAAGACGCGACACTACGATCAAGCGCCTTGGCGGCGGCGGCATCGAGTGGCCGCGCCGACGTCGCCAATTACCTTCTGTCGCTGGATGACAAGCGTCTGCGCGGCTTCGATCGACTGCAGTTGATCTTCGGTATCGTCGGCACGGTCGAGACGCGCGATCTCGGCACCGACTGGGTATTGGCGAACTACGACCGGCTGGTCGCGGGCGCCAACGGCATCTTCATCACCAGCCGGCTGCCGTCCGCATTCGCCTCGCAGTGCGGCGCCGATCGGGCCGCCGCCATCGATGCGAAGGTCGGTCCTGCGGTCAGGAAAGCCAATGTCGGGCTGCTGGCCTATCAGCGAGCACTGGAGTCGATCCGGCTCTGCGGTACCCTGAGGACGGCGAAAGCGGCCGAGATCGCGGCTGCGATGATCAACAGCGGCTAATTGACGGGAGTTGCGACGAAGCGACGCAGAACCGGTCGTTCCTAGCCGAATGTCCACCGTCCGAAACCGGTCATCTGTTCATCGCCCTGCGAATAGGTCTACCACGCTCAGCGGCGCGTCCGACCCGAAGAAACGCGTCAGATTGCCGGCGCTGAGGTTCGCGATCGGATGGCTGCGCGCGAATAGCGCATTCTCGTAAGCGGCCAGGGCGGCTTCACGGTCGTCGGGTTGGTTCACCAATTCGTGCGCGAGTTCCGCGCCGTCCAGCATGGCCAGGTTGGCGCCCTCGCCCGCGAAAGGGGACATGAGGTGCGCCGCGTCGCCCAACAGCGTGACGCCCGGCATGCGCGGCCATGTGAGCGACGCCGGCAGCGCATGGATGGGGCGTACGGTCGGCACCTCGTCGCTGGGGGTGATCAGCGCGCGCAGCGATGGTGCCCATCCGTCGAAAAGGACCGCTACCCGCTCTGTGGCGGTTTGCATGTCGTCCGTCAGCCAAGCCTCGGGCTGGTTGATCGCGACATAGGCGTGGATGCTGCCGTCGGCGTTGCGGTGCGCCAGGATGCCTTGGCCTGGCGCCACGGCCATCAACGTACCGGAGCCGATCACCGCCGCGGCGGCGCGTGCGCGCGGCTCGTCGGCCTTGAAGCGCAGTTCCAGGAAGCAGGTGCCGGTATAGCCGGGGCGCACGCCGGTGAGCAGCGGGCGTACCCGCGACCACGCACCGTCCGCGCCAACCAGCAGCGTCGTCTCGACCTGTGAGCCGTCCGAGAACGCCGCAGCATGGCGACCCTGCCCCACCTTCCGGACCGAAACGACCTTGCGGTTCCAGCGCACCGTATCTGGGGGCAGCGCGTCTAGCAGCAGCCGACGCAGCTCGCCGCGGTCTACCTCCGGACGGGCCGAGGCGGGACTGCCCGGCCGATCGAGCAACACCGCACCCTTCCGGTCCATGACCCGCTTGGCGTCCTCGCCCGGCCGGACCAGCCGAAGAAAAGCCTCGTGCAGCCCGAGGTCCTGCAGCGCCCGCTGCCCGCTATGCTTGTGCAGATCGAGCAGCCCGCCCTGCGCCCGCGCATCCGACGACGTCTCTCCTTCGTAGACGGCGACCGCGATCCCGTGCCGTTGCAAGGCGCACGCAAGCACCAGGCCGCCCAGCCCAGCGCCGACGATGGTGACGCATTCTTGCATGTAGTCGCGCTCCTTGCTCGCGCAGGCCTCGCCCGCGTCGACATCATTGGAGCCGCTGGCCGGCTACGACCGGCGTATGCGCGAGGGTGGCCGTCACCACGCCATCGTTTTTTCGCAGCAATTTCTGTTTAGGACGGCTTTCTCCTCCGCGCAACAACGTGCCTCACCCGCCGCGCTCAGGCAAAGCGTTACGGTTAGCGTGTATCTGGATGCATGATTCCGACACCAGGCAAGCCAAAGCGGTGTTGGTTAGTTTCGGAAAGCCCTCGTGGGTTCGGCTTCGGTCATGCCGCAGTGGAGATGTCGAGCACGTTTCGGATCAGGCCGGTGTTCCTCAACGATGAGGCGGTGGACCGGCCCGTTCTCGTTCCGATTGTCTTCCGAGTGATGGCTCACCCCTCACAGCCGAAGCCTTGACCTCCTCGCGGTAGCCGGTCCCACGACAACAGCTTGGAAGGATGGCCTATTCGAGCCTCATAACCCCGCTGCGGTTACCAGACTGTACATTTGGTCTGACCGGGCCTCGACGACGAGTGGAAAAGCCGGAACAGGTAGGCGGAAGCGCTCTGGATTTGCGAGGCGTCGCTGGCCATCATCGCCCTAGGGTGGCGCCGTCACATGGTCTGACAGCGCTCGCTGTTACTTTGAACTGCCAGAGCCCGCGGTGATGCGAGCTGAATGCGACATGATTGGGACGGACGATGCGGATAGTAGCTGTCGGCGAGGGAATGGTGGAACTCGCGGAAATTCCGAACGAGCGTGGCGCTTGGCGCTTTCGCATGGCGGCGATATACTCAACGTTGCGGTACACCTCGCCCGACTTGGGAACGATGTTGCTTTGCTGACTGCAGTTGGCGACGACTCCTTCAGCAAGGCCCTGAGGGAACGCTGGGGTGAGGAAAATCTCGACGATAGTCTCGTGCTTACCCTGCCGGGAGCGCTGCCAGGGCTGTACGCGATCGAGACAGATGCTCGAGGAGAGCGCTCGTTCAACTATTGGCGTAGCGAAAGTGCGGCGCGGTCGATGTTCAGCCTCACTGGAACTTCATCCGCAATAAAAGCTGCCGAGAAGGCGGATTTGCTGGTCTTCTCCTTGATTTCGCTTGCCATTCTTCCTCAGGAAGGGCGGGGTATCCTCCTAGCTTTGGCAGGCCGGATGCGACGTGCCGGGAAGATCGTTGCGTTCGACGGCAACTACCGTCCAAGGCTTTGGTCCGAGCGGCATGAAGCGCGTCGGAGGCGCGACCTCGCGATAGCGTGCTGTACGCACGGATTCCACACGCTGGATGACGAACAGCTTCTAGAAGGGACTTGCGATGCGATCGATGTCGCGAGGCGCTGGCGTGCGACCGGCGCCGGAGAAGTCATCGTCAAAGCGGGGATCGACGGCTGCCTTCTTCCAGACGAACGGTGGCTGCCGCCGCCTATCGCTTTGACGCCGAAGGACACGAGTGGCGCAGGGGACGCATTCGATGCAGGTTATCTTGACGCCCGTTGCAGAGGTGCGAGCGCCGAAGATGCCGCAACAGCGGGCCACCGCCTGGCTGCCTGGGTCATCATGCGCCCCGGCGCCGTGCCAGCCCGAGACGAGATCGCGCCCTATTTGGCCTCCGCCGGGATTTGAACAGCGCGCGCGCTTTCCGCGTCGTAGTTGCAGCGCGACAACGTGCGCAACTACACCAAGTGCAGCACCCACGTGTCTTGGGGAAGGTACTGGCCTAGGTCATGGACCGCCGGCACGAACGCGCCGTGACGGCGGCCGAATGGGCACAGGCGATGCTCGAAAGCTCCGGAAATCAGGCCGTCACGCCCGCCACGGTGCGCCGGCTCGCGGAGGTGGCTCGGCAGCGCATCAGGCTCGACGGGGGCGGCTATCGGCGGGATCACCTGCGCGCTTTCGCCCAGCGGGGTCGAAGTCTCGGAAACGGAAGTTCGCATCATGGGATCGAAGGAAGAACTGCTACGCACGCTTTCGGCCATTTCCGGAGGGAAATCGGCGGCAATCGGCGTGCCCAGCTTGGGACTGAAATGGCGGAGAGGGTGGGATTCGAACCCACGGTACCCGTTAAGGCACGCCGCATTTCGAGTGCGGTACATTCGACCACTCTGCCACCTCTCCGCGAGGGATTTCACTGGCTCCGCTGACGGAGCCGGTCGGTCGAGCCGGGGCCTCTATCGCAAGGTCCGGGGCCGCGCAAGCAGTGCCGGTGGCTTGTGCGTTGCGAAACAAAGACTAGATTGTTTCGATGCCCAGCCACGATGTCATCGGCCTCAGCGCCACCGGTTCCCGTAGTCCCATCGATGCGCCGCCGATCGCGCATGCACGCTTTTCGATCGGCGATGTGGTGCGGCACCGCATGTTCGATTTCCGCGGCGTCATCTTCGACGTCGATCCCGTCTTCGCGAACAGCGAGGAATGGTATGAGGCGATCCCCGAGGGTATCCGGCCGAAGCGCGACCAGCCTTTCTACCATCTCCTCGCCGAGAACATGGAATCGAGCTACGTCGCTTATGTCAGCCAGCAGAATCTGGTGGCGGACGAAAGCGACGAGCCGGTCGATCATCCTGCGATCTCGGGATTGTTCACCGGCTATGCCGACGGACGCTACCGATTGCGCCAGCAGCACCGCCACTGACCGACGGCGGGTGCTCGTGGTTGACAACGCACCCGCACTCCCTTAGCCGGCACGTCTTTCCGGACGGGCTCACCCGAGTCCAGCCGGGCTATGTAATTTGAAAGTGATGAAGGCCATGTTCGCAGTCGTGCGCACGGGCGGCAAGCAATATCGCGTCGCCGCTGGAGACAAGATCGTCGTCGAGAAGATCGATGGCGACGCAGGCGCGTCGGTGACGCTGGGCGACGTCCTGCTCGCGGGCGAAGGGTCCGAGATGCAGTCGGTCGAGGGCTTCGTCGTCGCCGCCGAGATCGTCGCGCAGGCGAAGGCCGACAAGGTCATCGTCTTCAAGAAGCGTCGCCGCCACAATTATCGTCGCAAGAACGGCCATCGCCAGCAGCACACGATCCTGAAGATCGTCAGCGTGGGTGGTCAGACGGCCAAGAGCACCGAGGGCGAAGCCCCGGCCGCTCAGGCATAAGGAGTAGCTTCAGATGGCACATAAGAAAGCAGGCGGTTCGTCGCGCAACGGTCGCGATTCGGCCGGCCGTCGCCTCGGCGTGAAGAAGTTCGGCGGCCAGGAAGTGGTCGCAGGCAATATCCTCGTGCGTCAGCGCGGCACCAAATTCTATCCGGGCTCCAATGTCGGCATCGGCACCGACCATACCTTGTTCGCGCTGGTCGATGGCCGCGTGTCGTTCAAGGAAGGCAAGCAGGGCCGTAAATTCTGTTCGGTCGATATCCAGGATATGGCGATCGCGGCCGAATAACATCGGGTAACCAGACGGGTTGCCCACCAGGGCGACCCGGGTTCCGCGACGGCGGACCAGCCAAACAAGGGAGACGGGTCCGCCCCGGCTCCCTTTTTTCTTGCTCCCTCCCAATGCGTTGTCGCGGCCCCGTCATTCCGGCGTGGCAGCGGCGACGCGACGCTTGTGAGGAGGAAGCGGGATATGTTCGCGCGGACGAAGAGATTGACGCTGCGGCCGGGTTGGCCGGAGGATGCGGCTGCGCTGACGGCGGCGATCGCGCACGAAAGCGTCGTGACGATGCTGTCGCGCCCACCCTGGCCGTACGGGATCGAGGACGCCGAGGCGTTCCTGGCGATCCCGCGCCTTCCCACCGACGCATCCTTCCTGATCCTGTCGCACGACTGGGCCGAACCTCGGGTCATCGGCGGTATCGGGGTGCGCCACGAACGCGGCATGCACGAGATGGGCTATTGGTTGACGCCCGATGCCTGGGGCAAGGGCTATGCAACCGAAGCAGGCCATGCGGTCCTGCACGCCGCACGCCATGCACTTGGATTAAAGCGAATCTTCGCGCGGCATTTTGAGGACAATCCAGCATCCGGGGCGGTTCTGCGCAAGCTCGGGTTCCAGCAGGTCGGTCGGTCTACGCTGCATAGCGTGGCACGAGGCGGCGTGGTCGATTGCATCGAGCATGTGCGCAACCTTGACCATGTCCGGGACGCAGCGGTGCCGCTGGCGGCGTAACCCGCTTGTCATGTCGGGTCAAAAACCCGACAGCGGTCCGCTCATGTCGTCTTCTCCGCTTTCTCCGAATGTCGCGCCGCGCCGCCGCCTGTCGCCGGAGGATTCCCGCGATGCCGCGCTGGATGCGGCGCGGTCGCTGCTGGTCGAACATGGGCCGCAGGCGGTCACGCTGAAGGCCGTCGCCGCGCGGATCGGGCGGACGCATGCCAATCTGCTCCACCATTTCGGATCGGCGGCCGGGCTGCAAAAGGCGCTGATCGCGCGGATGGCGCAGGGTATCGTCGGGACGATCGGCGCGGCGGTGCTGCGGACGCGCGCGGGCGACCAGGACCCGGGCGAGGTCGTCGACCTGACCTTCGACGCGTTCGGCAAGGGCGGCGCGGGGGCGCTCGCCAGTTGGATGATCCTTTCGGGCGACGAGGATGCGCTCGACCCCATCCTGACGGCGATCCACGATCTGGTGGACGAACTGGCCGAGGGTCATACCGAGGGCGATCGGCCGATCCATGAGGAAACGCTGCAACTGGTGCTGATGGCGCTGGGCGATGCGCTGCTGGGCGCACCGATGGCCCGCGCGCTGGGGTTGCCGCGGGACCGGGCGCGGGGATTGGCGTTGGAAGCTTTGCTGGCGAAGCGGTGAAGCGGTGAAGCGGTGAAGCGGTGAAGCGGTGAAGCGGAGTTTATTCTGGCGTGCAGCGCCGCGGCGAAGCCGCGTCGTCGGTCCTCGCTGGGGCGAGGCCGGCCGGGCGTGCCGTCCAGTCTCGATTTAAGTTCGTTAAATCGCTACGGCACGCCATGCATTTTCTCGACCAAGCAAAGATCTTCGTCCGCTCCGGCTCGGGCGGCCCCGGTGCCGTCAGCTTCCGCCGCGAAAAGTTCATCGAATATGGCGGTCCGAACGGCGGCAATGGCGGCAAGGGCGGCGATATCGTCTTCGAGGCGGTCGCCGGCCTGAACACGCTGATCGATTTCCGCTACACCCAGCATTTCCGCGCGCCGCGCGGTAGCGGCGGATCGGGACAGAATCGCACCGGCGCGGGTGGCGACGACCTGGTCATCAAGGTGCCGCTGGGCACGCAGGTCCTGTCCGAGGATCGCGAGGACATCCTGCTGGACTTCACCAAGGTCGGGCAGCGCGAGATATTCATGCGCGGCGGCGACGGTGGGCGGGGCAATGCCAGCTACAAGACCTCCACCAACCGCGCACCGCGCCAGCACGGCACGGGCTGGCCGTCCGAGGAGGCGTGGATCTGGCTGCGGCTGAAGTTGCTGGCGGATGCCGGGCTGGTCGGCCTGCCCAATGCGGGCAAGTCGACCTTCATCAACCAGGTGACGAACGCCCAAGCCAAGGTCGGCGAATATGCCTTCACTACCACCCGTCCCCAGCTCGGCGTGGTCAGCCACAAGAGCCGCGAGTTCGTCGTCGCGGACATCCCCGGATTGATCGAGGGTGCAGCCGAAGGAGCCGGGATCGGCGACCGGTTTCTTGGCCATATCGAACGCTGTCGCGTGCTGCTCCACCTCGTCGATGCGAACGACGACGATGTCGGCGAATCGTACCGCATCGTGCGCGACGAGCTGGAGAATTACGGCGCCGGACTGATCGACAAGCCCGTCGTCGTCGCGCTGAACAAGATCGATACGCTGGACGACGAACTGATCGAGGTCCTGACCAGGGAACTGGCCGAGGCGAGCGGCGCGGATGTCATCCCGATTTCGGGGGTCAGCGGCACCGGCGTGGATTGGGTGCTGGACACGCTGATCGAGAAGATCGGCCCGGGACCCGATGCGGTGCCCGCGGACGACGAAGGCGAAGACACGATCGAATGGTCGCCGGTTTGAAGGAACGCGTCGGCGTGATATGATCGGCAAATGCGACCCGACCCCGCCTATCGGAAGATAACGGCCGACGAATTCCTGGCGATGGATTTCGGCACCGACAAGCGATTCGAGTTGGAGGACGGCGTCATCGTGATGATGGCGGGCGGAACGGAAGCCCACGCCTGGGTTCAGCTCAATATTCTATCCTGGCTTCGCCAACGGCTCCGGGGAACATCGTGTCGGCCTTATGGCCCCGACATGGCGATGCAGATCAGCGAGACGGAAATCCGCTATCCTGACATATCGATCTACTGCGATCAGCCGCCGCGCGACGAGCTTGCGGACCGCCGCAAGCTCAGCGATCCGCGCGTCGTCATCGAGGTCCTATCGCCGAGCACGACCCAGCTCGATCAAGGGACGAAGCTGGAAGAATATAAAAGCATCGCCAGCATACGCACGATCGCCTTTGTCGATCCGATCAACGAAATGTGCCGCACCGTGGAGCGCCAGGGACCATATGGCTGGATGGACAGTGTTTTCTCCGGCCAGACCGGTATCGTCATTCCGTCAATCGATCTGCTGATCCCGCACGTCGAGATTTTCGCGCAGGACTGAACGCGATTGGCGCGTGCCCACGTGCGCGCTAACGCGACCGTGATGCTCTTTCCCCCCGCCTCCTACCCACGTCTCGTCGTGAAGGTCGGCTCCGCGCTGATCGTAGCCGCCGACGGCGGGGTGCGGCGCCAATGGCTGGCCGAGCTGGTCGCGGATATCGCGGCACGCATGCAGGCCGGACAACAGGTCGCCGTCGTGTCCTCGGGCGCGATCGCCCTCGGCGCGCGGCGGCTGGGGCTGGCCAAGGGCGGGCGGGCAAGCCTCGACGATGCGCAGGCGGCCGCCGCCACGGGACAGATCGCGCTGGCAGGGGTGTGGGCGGCGTTGCTGGAGGCGGAGGGGCTGATCGCCGCGCAAATCCTCGTTACGCTGGACGATCTGGAGGATCGGCGACGCTATCTCAATGCGTCCGCCACGCTGGCGCGACTGATGGCGTTGCGGGTGGTGCCGGTGGTCAACGAAAACGACAGCGTCGCGACCGAGGAGATCCGGTTCGGCGACAATGATCGGCTGGCGGCGCGGGTCGCGCAGGCAGCTGGCGCGCGCGGCGTCGTCCTGCTTTCGGATGTCGATGGGCTGTACGATCGGAACCCCGCTTTGGCCGGCGCGGTGCATATCCCGCGGATCGAACGGATCGACGCGGTCGCCCACATGGCGGATGCGGGATCGGCGTCGGGGATGGGATCGGGCGGGATGATATCCAAGATCGCCGCCGCGCGGATCGCCACCGCCGCCGGAATCGACCTGGCCATCGCCAGCGGCCGGGTCGAGTGCCCGCTGTCGGGGGATCATCGCCACAGCCTGTTCGTCGGCGACGATCGCGGCGTATCGGCACGCAAGGCGTGGCTTGGCGGGGGGCTGACCGCGAAGGGCATAATCCACGTCGATGCCGGCGCTGCCGCGGCGCTCGCCAAAGGGGGCAGCCTGCTCGCCGCGGGGGCGGTGCGGGTCGAGGGCGGTTTCGGGCGCGGCGATGTCGTCACCGTCGCCGGACCGTCGGGCACGATCGCGCGGGGCCTGGCGGAATATGACGTCGCGGAGGCCGCGGCGCTGGTCGGGCGGCGCAGCGAGGAACAGGCGGCGATCCTCGGCTATGCACCGCGTACCGCTCTGGTCCATCGCAGCCATCTGGTGATGCTGTGATCCTCGCCATCACCGGTGGGACCGGGTTCGTGGGTAGCCATTTGATCGACCAGGCAATCGCCGCCGGTCACAGCGTCCGCGCGCTCGCACGCAAGCCGCAGGATCCGCGCTTCGGCGTCGAATGGGTTGCGGGCGCGCTCGACCGGGCGGACAGCCTGGATTCACTGGTCGCCGGCGCGGACGCGGTCGTGCATGTCGCGGGCGTCGTCAACGCACCCGATCGCGCGGGATTCTCCGCGGGCAATGTCGACGGCACCGCTGCGATCGTCGCTGCGTCCGCCCGGGCGGGCGTCGCACGCTTTGTCCACGTTTCGTCTCTCGCCGCCCGCGAACCGGACCTGTCCGCCTATGGCTGGTCCAAGGCGGGCGCGGAGAAGATCGTCGTCGCCAGCGACCTGGACTGGACGATCGTCCGACCGCCGGCGATCTTCGGCCCGCGCGATACCGAGATGCTGGAACTGTTCCGCGTCGCCCGCTTCCGCGTCATGCCGCTGCCCCCCGCGGGTGGGCGGATGTCGCTGATCTATGTCGAGGATCTGGCGCGACTGCTGCTCGAGCTGACGACCGGCACGGCGGCGCGGCACGCGATCCTCGAACCCGACGACGGCAAGCCAGGCGGCTGGGATCACCGCGATATGGCGCGCGCGATCGGTCGCGCGGTCGGACGATCGGTCCTGCCGCTCCCCCTGCCCCGCCCATTGCTGCGCACGGTGGCGCGCGCCGATGCGCTGCTGCGTGGGACGAAGGCGAAGCTGACGTCCGATCGGGTGGCGTATTTCTGCCACCCCGACTGGACCGCGCATCTGCCGCCGCCCGTCGATCTGTGGACGCCGCTGACCGATACCCGGGCGGCCATGGCCGCCACCGCGCGGTGGTATCGCGCAAATCGGCTGCTATAGCGCCGCAACCCCGCCGCATTTGGCTGCCATTCGGACGAGCATGATGACCGACCGCCAGACCATCCTCGACACCGTCACCGCGCAGATCGCGCCGTTCAACAAGAAAGGCGTGGCGATCGACGACGCGACGACCTTCCAGGGCGATCTGGAATGGGACAGCCTGACCGTCATGGATTTCGTCGCCGCG